>NZ_CAWUDP010000046.1:0-83044 GCF_963920835.1 Scytonema sp. PCC 10023 | reverse complement strand
GTGGTCAGCACTCCTTGTCATTTTATACGGTTTTTAGCGATTATATTCTACTAGTCCCCAATACCCAATCCCTTTTAATTTACCGGCTCAACCACAGCTTTTAAACCGTTATTATTAAGTATTTTGATGACGCTATCAGCGTTATAGCGAGTACTAAAAACACCGACTTGCATCACTCCCTTACCACGCCAGACAGTACGAAAAGCACCAGGAGCAAGAAATTTAACTAAGTCTTGATCCTTTTCATTTTGTACTTCAACTACGACTCGGTAACGTAAATTGATTTGACTTTCCCCAGCAGGCGATGAAGATGGACTCGAGACATACGCAGTCGTCGAAGAACTTTGAGCGACTGGTTGTTTTCGCATATTGCCAGTATTGCCCAAAGGGATATTGGAATTGGGAACGGGCAAAAGAGCTGCATTACCGACGGGTGCAGCTTCTAGTGTTGGCAATGACGACTGTCCTTGATACGCTCTTTGTACGGGTACTGGTGCGACTTGGTCATAGGAAGTTACATTTTGTTGTCGGACTTGACGCCTAGATACCGAGAGGGGAGGACGCGGAGCCATTTGTTCTAAATTCATTGCGTCTGGGCGTTCTTGTGTTCCGGCGTCAACGGTGTTAGCCGTCGTTTGGGGTGCAGTGAATTCTACGGTATTAGAAGAAATACGTACGTAATTCGCTTGCTGTGATGTATTGGATGTATTTGGTGGTGATTGAATTGACCTTGCAGTTGGGGCAACTTGCCGACTCCTTGTCAAGCTATTAGGAGTTGACAACCCAGAATTGAGAGGAGGAGATTGTTTTTGATTGACAGTAGTTGCTCTAAGGGGTGAATTGATCGGCAATAATGGCTGCAATTGATTGTTCAATCGTCCAGAAGCATTGCTGGAAGACGCGCTTAGGGGGAGACGCCCTGACGCTGTTGACGCGCTTACATTTGCTAAAGAATTCCCGCGTTCCTGTATCCTCGGGTTCTCTGCGCTGAGTCCCCCCATTCCCGCCTCGGCTACTGCTGTTGTCCCAGCCAAATCCACCTTGCCATTGATGCGGTTGTTGGCAAGGGTGTTGCCAAAAGCAGGAAAGATTTGCTTGGCAGCGCTGGCGTTAATGTCGTAACGAGCATTGTTGCGAAACTGATTACCACCTGGTTCAGAGGCAATGCCTAAATTGGGGATCGCTTGAGAAATAGCTACTAAGCCATCTTCTTTGCTGCCTTGAATGAGATTCTTCCGTAGTATTGGGCGAGCATTCGCTTGTACCACAATGCCACTTCTGTTGTATTGAACAGAATTGCCAACCACTATCGGCTGAGCATTTTGGGTAATATTAATGCCAAAGCCCGTTTCTTGAAAGACGTTTTCCCGCACTTCCGGTCGAGAGTTCCCGGAAATTGTGATTCCATTCGCCCCATTTTGATAAAAGAAATTACTGCGAATGGTGGGCGCACTGTTGCCAGTCACAGCTATTCCATCTTGGGTACTGCCAGTAAAGGTATTTTCCACAATGACTGGATTGCTGTATTCAATCCATAAACCGTAACCACGAGGGTTGGGATTAGTTACCGTTACGCCAGTCAACTTCGCTTGGTTTGCGCCTACAATAGTGACGTTTTGACCGCCAAAGGTGCGACTGAGGTAAGCACCTCCTCCTTGGATCACAATACCACGTCCTTTAGTGCGAGAGTCCCCTTGAATGGAAACATTTGGTTTGAGTCTCAAAGGAAAACTCTCTCCAGTTCCCTCGGTGTAAGTGCCGCTTGAGAGCATAATGACTGTGTTGGAACCAGCGACTTGTAGCGCCTGGGTGATCGTTTTAAAAGGAGTGCCTTCACCACCATTGCCTACCTTGTCATCCCCGGCACTTGGGTTGACAAAAAGCACGTTAACCTGAGACATTGTTTTGGCACCGATCTGCGCTCTATCTGTTGTTGCGGGCATTTGAGCAATGGCGGCATCAAAGCTTGCCCCAAGCATTGCCATGTATGCCACTCCCATGCCAGTCGTGAAACACAAAACGAAAAAACGAAACACTGATAATATTGCTACACTGAGGAATGAATATGGTTTGTGACCTTTGGCAATTAGCTTTACTGGTAAATCGTTTGCCCAATAAGACTTAGGAAAAACGTCGTGGTGAATCACTTTGACTACACTCCTTCAACCAAAAAACTTTTTATACTTTTGTAGACGTAAGTATGTGGATAAGGTTACTCAGATATTGACCTGTTCGCTCTTTTTGATACAAAGTTAAGTTAGTTAAGAATCAATAGAGATGCGAAGAACAGTGTCAATATGAAACAGGCTGGCTGTTACGATGAAAGCAATAATGGGGTTGTTGTAATGGTCGAGCCATACAGCCAAACAGAGCAAATCCAGCAAGTTGTTTACCGCATTTTAGATGCAAATTTAGACCGCGCTCGTGAGGGCTTGCGAATCATTGAGGAATGGTGTCGCTTTGGGTTGAACAACGCCCAGTTAGCTGCGCAATGCAAAAAAGAGCGACAAGAGATAGCTCGTTGGCATACCACAGAATTGCGGGCGGCGCGGGATACTCCGGGCGATCCTGGGACTGAGTTAACCCATCCTCAGGAAGAACAACGTACGAACATCAAATCGTTGTTGCAAGCTAACTTCTGCCGAGTGCAAGAAGCTTTGCGGGTGCTGGAAGAATATAGCAAGCTTTACAACCCAAATATGGGGAAAGCTTTTAAGCAGATGCGTTATCGCATTTATACCCTGGAAAGTGATCTGATGGGAAATCATCGGCAGCAACTGCTATCGCGATCGCGCCTGTATTTTGTCACCTCCCCAAATGAAAGGTTGGTGGAAATTGTCGAAGCAGCCCTGAAAGGAGGATTAACGCTGGTACAATATCGCGACAAAATAGCCGATGATACTGTGCGTCTAGAACAAGCTAAAAAACTACGGCAACTATGCCACGCCTACGGCGCTATTTTTATTATCAATGATCGGGTGGATGTCGCTCTAGCGGTAGATGCTGATGGAGTGCATTTGGGACAACAAGATTTGCCCATTTCTATTGCCCGACAATTACTTGGTCCTCACCGTTTGATTGGTCGCTCTACCACAAACTCGCAAGAAATGCAAGCTGCGATCGCTGAAGGTGCAGATTATGTTGGTGTGGGACCTGTTTATCAAACTCCTACAAAAGAAGGAAAAGCAGCAGCTGGCTTAGAATACGTCAGCTATGCGGCTAAAAATTGTTCTATACCTTGGTTTGCCATTGGGGGAATTGATCCAAATAACATTAATGACGTGATCAACGCCGGAGCAAACCGTGTGGCGGTGGTGCGTAGTCTCATGCAAGCCGATCAACCTACCCTGGTGACACAATTTTTCCTCTCACAGCTAATAAGTCGCATGAAACCAGAATCTGGTATGTCTTATGTCTGATAAGATTACACTTGTTATCAATGGGGAAACTCGTTCCTGCTTACCCCAAACACTTTTACCCGACTTACTCCAACAATTGGGTTTCAATCCCCGCTTGGTGGCGGTAGAGTATAACGGCGAAATTTTACACCGTCAGTTTTGGTCAGGAACAGAAGTACAGCAGGGCGATCGCTTGGAAATAGTCACCATCGTTGGTGGTGGCTAAGTCAATAAACATGAGTAGCCAGACTCAGGAATGTAAATCGAGCGGTGTAAGGTTTTGCGTTTAGCGAATTGTTTTCCTTTACGACCGAGTTGTTCGCGCAGCTTTTGGTCTTGACACAACCGCTTAAAAGCATGAAAAACCTCATAGCCGGAATTGGGATTCACGAGTATACCATTTTCTTCATGGTGAACTGTATCTACTACACTCCCCAAGCCAGATGCAATCACAGGTTTGCCAAAATAACCCGCTTCTAAACAAACGATTCCAAAACCCCCAATCGAGGCTTTTTTGTTTCCCAAACTCAGCATTGCAAGTATGTCACATGCTGCATAGTATCCGGCCAATTCCCCCTCAGGTACATACCCAGCAAAATGAACCCGTCTCTGTACCCGCAAACGATTGGCTAGATTTCTCAGCGCAGACTCATCAGGACCTTGCCCACAAAGTATATAGTGAACATCCATCCCCAGAGTCAAGAGGAGTGTTAAATTCTCAATCACGCGATCAAAACCTTTACGCTTGACGAGTCGTCCGACTGAGAGAATAACTACTGCTGTTTCTGGAATGTTATATCCACTCCGCACCCGGACACGTAAATCATCCAAATTATCTTGATGAGCCGAAACACCAAATTTTTCTACTCTAACAGTAGGGTTAATCACATGGGTCGGCGTCTCAACTTGGAAATGGGTAATCAGCTCATCCCGAGTCAAGGAACTGTTACAAACAATTCCTTCGGCTCGTCTGAGGGTGAATTCAAACAGAGAACGCAATACGGGGTTGCGTGACGCCTCAAAAATATCCTTCCCGTGCAGGTAAATAAAAAAGCGAATCGGTAGAAGATAACTTAATACCAAAACAGAAAGAAAATGGTAGCCGTGACCCCATTCAATATAGCGATAGTGATAGCGAAAATACAGTTTGATTGCGAGCAGACATGACCAAACCATATTCAGGAAAGCTTGCAGTATACTTCCCAAAAAACTACCACGCCAAAGTTGAGAAATGGGCCAGCGGTATACCGGAAACTTTTGCGCTCTGTCAAATATTTTATCTCCCGAGCAACTAGCCGCTAAAACTATGACTCGCTCTGGGTCTTGCAAGCAGCGATTATAGATATATTCTTCAATTCCACCCTCTTTTGGTTGGAAGCTACGAGATATAACTAGGATGTCCGGATATGACGCAGTTTTGTCTCGGATTGTTGCTCTTATACGTGAAATATTTTCCATCAGACATTTTGATAACTAAACGTCAAAACAGCATAAAAAACCTACATAAAGTTTTGTGAACTTTGTAATTTCTACTTTCAAATCAATTGAAGAAATCAAAACAATTTTGTTCCAGGTTTTAGGAGCTAAAAAAGACTTAAATATCCTGAACAACAAAATTTACCAAACATGAGTTATCAGTCATTCTTAGTTTAAGTTACATCACTTTGAATGATGAATTATTAATTACTATTTTTTTTACTTTCCTCAATAATATTACAGGTAAAATGCTTATATTTTTAGGACAAAATTCAATTTTTAATGTTTCAATTCAGTTTTTCAAAACCAAATTTTTTTCAATTTAACACCCTGATTCTTGAAATATGAAGCTATCAAAAGTAGATGAACCAAAGATGAAGTTTAAAGGATGTATATACTTACCAGCATAACTTAAGTGCAGGCTATGAGCAAAAAAATTATACTTCATACTTCATACTTCAAATGACTCCTGTCGAGATTTTTAACTCGGGCTGCTGTTAGTAGGATATCTTCATACCACTCAAAATATTATGCCAAAATGCCAAAAAGCTATCTTTCTTAATTATCTTTTTTGAAAAAATCTTTAAATTAACTTTTTTTTGTAAAACATATAATTTTTGTTAAAATATATACAGAATTTTAAAATATATTTTTTTACATATTAAAAAATATAAAAAATAAGTAAAAAAAAGGACTAAGAAACAAAAGGGTATTGTATAATATAAAACCATAAAACTGGGATCCTCCGCTGTGTATATTTATGGACACAGGAATTTGGCAAAACAATTGCGGAAACTGGCGATCGCGAATTTAAAATTTTAATCAAATTTTAAATATTCAATTGCTGATGAGGTACGGTTATCTACTCCAGAAATCCCCCCAAAGCCTGCTGCGTGTCTAACATCAGAGACGATACATTTGAAATGTAGCCTGTTAAAGAGCTACTGCCAATCAACCACTCTGTGGGGCTATGGGCTGGCGTTATTGACCAAGCACAACACTCATTCGTGCATTGGGAGATAAAGATAACCAATACTGTTTTTCAAGCGACTGTGTCATGGGTAAAAAATTACAACAAGCTATCAAACCCCTCTTAAAATCCCTGTTCCTCCTATGCCTTGTTTTTACATTGGCATTTGGTCATAGTGATGGGGCTCTAGCCGCCAGTGGGGGTAGAATTGGCGGTGGTTCCTTCAGAGTTCCCTCAAGCCGTCCTTACTCGTCTCCTCGCACCTATGCACCTCCTGGTGGAGGTTACGGTGGAGGATACTACGCTCCTCCTTATGGCGGTGGTTTTGGATTTCCCTTCCTGCTTCCATTTTGGGGTATTGGGGGAGGATTCGGCGGTTTACTGGGCATCTTAGTTTTTATTGCGATCGCCAATTTCCTGTTGCAAACCTTCCGTCGTGTCGCTTCTGGTGACGCTTCTGGTGACAGTGAAGTGGGCTACAGCAGCAACCCTAATGTTTCCGTAACTCGTTTGCAAGTGGGCTTGTTAGCCAGCGCCCGTGACTTGCAAACCGAACTCAACCGCATTGCTGAAACTGCTGATACCAACTCACCAGAAGGTAGAGCAGAAATCCTGCAAGAAGCAAGCCTCGCTTTGCTACGCCATCCTGAATACTGGGTGTATGCAGGTGGTGGTACTCAACAAGCGCGTTTAAATGCAGCTGAAACTCAATTCAACCGTTTGTCACTTGCAGAACGCAGCAAATTTAGTGAAGAAACTCTTTCTAATGTAAACAATCAGCTTAGAGGAGCGACTCCCAAAGATGCTTTACCTGCTGCTGGTGGTGAACTCGACAACCCAACCCGTCTGATCACCGAAGGACCTGGAGAATACATTATCGTCACTTTACTAGCTGCGACCTTAGGTAAATACCAACTACCAGAAGTTAACAGCGCTGACGACTTGCGTCAAGCTTTACGTCAATTTGGTAGCATCCCTGGTGAGCAACTGCTGGCTATGGAAGTTCTTTGGACTCCCCAAGCTGAAGGCGACACCCTCACCTCTGATGATGTGTTAGCAGAGTATCCCGATCTGAAATTGGTCTAAAGGCGTTGCACTGTAAAAGGATAACTCTTGTGGGGTGGGCAAAATGCCCGCCCTTGTTTTTTGGTTTATTTTGGGCAAAAGCTTCAAACCGTGACTTCAACACTTCTTCCAGTAAGTTTTGCCACAACTGCAACTAGCTCATCAGAGTCAAATGGCTTAAGAATAAACATCTGAAACCCGCTATTGAAAGCTAGGCTACGATTTTCTGGAAACACACAACCTGTAAGAGCAACGGCGGGAAGAAACCCACCAACCTCTGCTTCTTTGATTCTGATAGAGCGAATTAGTGAATAGCCATCCTTGTTTGGCATACTGATATCGCTGACTAGAATGTCTGGTTTCCACTTTTCTATCACTTCAATAGCTTCATCCACTGAACCTGCCGTCTTCACCTCAGCCTGGTGCTGTTCAAAAATGACCTCCAGCAAATTCAGGTTATTTACATCGTCATCTACCACAAGTACACGCAACCCATCAAGGACAGGAGATGGAGAATTACTTTGTGGTATTTGGTAATTTTCCGGATGCGAGTCGCAAAAACTATTTTGCATATTAATTTTAACCTTTTAGTTAGTGATTACAATGACTGGAATCGCATTCTAGCGCTTGAAAAGCTTTCCCTATTGCTACTTATCAAGAGCTATAGATAGCAAGGAGTAATTCAAGTAGAACATCCTCGGTAGGTTTCTCCCTTGCCAACAACTTTTTACCTAATTCCATCGCCTCATTAATAGTTAGCTGATTTGTTGAAATGAGTGCAGCGCATAACTCTTGATTTGTATAACTCAACTCTTGCTTTATCTCTTGCAGTTCATCATTCTTGTAACACAGAGCTAGCTTATAGCTCTCTATTAGTTCGAGTAAAAACTCTACTTTCTCCTCAAGTTCCTCGATTTTCTCGGCGTCAATACCTCTCCATGCTTGAAGATCACTCTCTAGATTGGATATTTGGTAAGACATATTGACTCTCTCACTTATAGTTACTTGACTATGCTTAAAACTTTCAATCTTGTTTACAGTAAAAGCTCTTGGCTAACTCAGGAAATAGCCCTGTCTAACTGGAAAAATGAGTCAGAATGTAGAACTCAGAATACTCCACCCACAAGAGCATGCTGACATCTTGCACCAAAAAAAGTTTATGTAATTTTATCACTCAGTATCAAACCCAAAGCCCTTTATTTACGGGAAAAAGTCCAAAAAAGTCATCTAACTTTACCGCACCGTTTTTTACATAGGCTCGGTTCCTACAAATAGGTGCAAGATCTGAGCATGGAGATTTGAGAAGGAATAATTTTTTAACATTTTTTTCGCGCCACTTGCGGGAGGAGGTTTTAAACCAATGACTCATCACCCACTCGTACAGAATCCACTTGCGCTGAATTCTGACTCCTGAGTTCTTAGTTAAATATAAAAAAAGTAAGTGAAGATTTTGTGAATGAGTCAGTAGATAATATAAGAACGTGTTTAAAAAAGTGGCGCTCTTTCTCAAGTCAACTGCAATCAAAGTGCGAGTCATGTAAGAGACTTGCCTATTAAGTCAGAGCAAAAATATTCCTAGGGAGGGATGTTTAAAAAACGTGACGTGAATATAGCAAGTATCAATAGTTGTCTATGAAAATTCTGCTAGTAGAGGATGAACAAGGGAGTGCTGAAATCTTAAAGAATACTCTAATAACTCAGCATTATGTAGTCGATTTGGCGATGGATGGTCAGACTGGACTGTCCTTAGTCGAAGCGTTTACTTATGACTTGGTTTTATTAGATATCATGTTGCCAAAACTGGATGGTCTAAAGTTTTGCAGACAGCTACGCGATCGCAGAAATAGCACCCCAATTATCCTTTTGACAGCTTTGGACAGTAGCACTAGCAAAGTCATTGGATTAGATGCAGGAGCTGATGATTATGTTGTCAAGCCTTTTGACACCAATGAGTTATTGGCTCGGATACGTGCTTTGATACGTCGAGGAACTCCAGTTCTCTCCTCAGTGATACAGGCGGGAAATATCAGGCTTGAGTCCAGTAGCTGTAGAGTGACTTGCGATGGACAACTTTTGCATTTGACTGCTAAGGAATATGCTATACTCGAACTACTTTTGCGTAATAGCCACCGGATATTTAGCCAAACACACCTGCTCGATTATCTCTGGTCATCTGAAGAAATCCGTTTAGAGAATACTGTCAGAGCACACATCAAGGCTTTACGGCAGAAACTTAAGAAAGCTGGGGCGGATGGATTGATTGAGACAGTTTACGGACTAGGGTATCGGTTCAAATTAGGGGAAGATGAACTTAACAATCAGGCAGCGGCAACGGTTCACTCCCAAACTGTAGTAGATGAACCTCAGGCAAAAATCTCCTCCGCATTGGCTGCCATTTGGGCGCGATTTCAACCCAAGTACAGCGCTCACGTTACGGTCTTAGAACAAGCTATTACGACCCTGGTTGCGGGTACGCTCAGTGAAGAATTGGGGCAACAGGCACAGCAAGAAGCCCACTTGCTGATTGGATCGCTGGCAAGCTTTGGTTTTGCTGAAGGCTCGCGTCTGTGCCGCGAGATTGAACAAATTTTTCGGGGTGGAATCAAACAGAGTCAAGCTCAAGTTGAACGTCTCTCTCAACTTGTTTTAGCGTTGCGGCAAGAACTGGAACAACCAGCCGCAATCAACCCACCACCTCCTGCGAAGCCATCTGACATCGTTGAGGCAAAAATTCTGGTTGTGGACGATGACCGCCAATTGTTGGACATTGTGCGCACTTTACTAGAGCCTTGGGGATTCAAGCTAACTCTGCTGGATAACCCCCAGCAGTTTTGGACCATTTTGGAGGTGTCTAACCCCGACTTGCTGATTCTAGATATGGAAATGCCGGAGTTAAGTGGCATTGAACTGTGCGAGGTGGTGCGAAACGATCCACGGTGGAGTGAGTTACCCGTGCTGTTTCTATCTGTTGACTCTGATGCGGAAACTGTGAATCGGGTGTTTGCTGCGGGTGCAGATGACTATGTGAGTAAGCCAATTTTGCCACCAGAATTAATTGCTCGTGTACTGAATCGCCTGGAACACACACGCACATCAATACCGTTCGGTTAAAACATTTTTTCGTTGAGGCAGCAGGGGGGCAGGGCGCAGGGCGCAGGGGGGGAACGCTAATCGTCAGCCAACTCAAGGCTTTTAGGCTCAAGAGCTTGCCTTCTCAGTAGCCCAGACGCACTCGCGTTCACGAGCAAATTTCTTATCCGAACCGTATTGACACGCAGATCACGGGTTTCCCATCCGATTGAACTGAGCAAGTTCCGCAATCATTGATGCCAAGCGAGCTGGTTCAACTGGTTTGGCAAGATGCCTTTGAAAACCTGCAGTAAGAGACTTTCTTTGCTCTTCTTCCCTGACATATGCCGATAGGGCGATCGCCGGAATTCCCCCTAACTCGCCATCAAGCGCCCTCACTTGACGGATGAGCGCGTAGCCGTCTTCATCCGGCATGCCAATGTCTGACAACAGAACATCGTACTCAGCAGGATTCGCTCTTAGAAGGGCGATCGCCTCTTTTGCCGACGTAACCGCCGTCACTTGCGCTCCGTACTGTTCAAGAATTGTCCTCAGTAACTCTAATAGACCCGCCTCGTCATCAACGACAAGTACCCGCACGCCTAAGAGCGTTGGCGTGGTATCTAATGGCACTTCTTGCCCTGCCCTCGATACCTGCGACAAATCACTTGACACAACAGTGCCTGTGTGATAAGTAACTAATGGTAGCCTCACTGTCATTGTTGTCCCTTGCCCCTCACCCGGACTTTCTGCTTGGATCGTGCCACCGTGTTGCTCTACCAAATGAGACACAATTGAGAGTCCGAGTCCGAGTCCACCATGCAACCGAGTGCTACTGCTATCTGCTTGACGGAACCGCTCAAAGACATGGGGTAGAAAGTCGGCGCTGATGCCCTCACCTGTGTCAATGACTTGAATTTGGGCAAATGAGCCAATATGCTCAAGTTTGACTGTCACTCGTCCCCCGACTGGGGTGAACTTGATGGAATTAGAAAGCAGATTCCAGAACACCTGCTGTAAGCGCTCCGGATCGCCTGACACCCATAGGGTGTCAGGCGGTGATTCAAGCACGGTTTGTATTTGAATGTTTTTAGCCTCAGCTGATAGACGGGCAACATCAATGGCTGCCTCAATCACAGGTGCCAGAGCAATCAAACTGACATTAATGTGGAGCTTGCCTGTGGTAATGCGTGAGATGTCTAGGATATCTTCAACCAGCTTAGCTAGCGAGTGGGCGCTAGCCTGAATTATCTCCAGCGCATTAGCAGTCTGTTGGGCGTCAAAAGAGTGCTTACGCAGCAGCGTAGCCCAGCCGAGTATGGAGTTCAGAGGGTTCCGTAGTTCGTGAGAGACGATTGATAAGAACTCATCCTTAGTACGGTTGGCTGCCTCGGCTGCTGCGCGAGCCGACTGCTCATGAATCAGTAGCTGGTTACGTTGTGACTCAAACAGCTTACGCTCAGTGATGTCATTTATGGCGAGGAGTATCATTTGATGATTGTTTGCTTGCAGGACTTTACAGGCATTAACCAGCATTGTCTTGCGTCCGATGTTCTCAAATGTATGCTCAACCTCAAAATTATCAATCTGGTTGTTTTGAGGGAGAACTTCTTCAAGCAGCGATCGCAGCTGGGGAATGTTCCACTGACCATTCCCAAGAGCGAAGATACTATGATGTTCTGTTTCTACTTGTGAAACCAGGAAAGTCTCATAGAAACACTGATTCGCTGTCACCACTCTCAAGTTCGTATCAAGCACTATGAGAGGTTGCTGTATTGTCTCGACGATCGCTTCGGCATAATCACGAGATTCTTTAAGTTCCTCGGTGCTGCGTTTTAAGGCGTCAATATCGACCAACACGAGCACCGCGCCATCAATTTGATTTTCCAGGGTTTTGTAAGGGCGTATCCGTAGGTCATACCAATGACCCTCAGTGTCTTGAACTTCTTGTTCTTTAATGACCAAGGTGTCAATCACCTCTAAGATCATTTGCTCTAAGTTAGGAACGTTAATATTGGGCTTGATATGATTAAGCGGTCGCCCCGCATCAGTGGGGATCAGGTTGAAGATTTTCTCCGCCATCGGGGTGAAACGTCGGATAGTTAGATCATTTGCTAACATCACAATGGGAATATTGACACTGCTAAGTAGATTGCGCAGATCGTTGTTAATCTTGTTTGATTCTTGAATCCGACTGTGCAATTCGTCGTTAGTTGTGCTCAGTTCTTCATTAGTCGATTGAATCTCTTCTTTGGCGGTTTCTAGTTCCTCATTTGTGCTTTGTAACTCTTCGTTGCTCGACAGGATCTCCTCATTAGCGGTCATGAGTTCTTGGTTAGTTGCTTCCTGATCCTGAATAATCGATTGCAGATACTCTTTAGTTGCACTAAGCTCCTGTTTAGTGGCAGCAAGTTCTTGTTTTAGCTGGATAACTTCCTGCTTTGTGGCTGTCTGCTTCCCCCTTCTAGGCTTCACCCGACCCTCGTCATCAACTGACTGAGGAAGAGCTGACACTTGAACGTCCTCAAACAAAACTAAAAAGTAGCGTTCTTCTGAAGGGGGAACCTGGAAAGGAATAACCTCAAAATTGACTTCCCTCAATTGCTCTTTAGTTGTAAGTTGGATGCCTTCCTTTCTCACCGGGACATCTAAGCGTTTCGCCTGGAGGATCGCTGTGCGCAGATCTAAGCGCAAGCTTGCTTGAGCCATTTTGAGCAAATTGAAACTTGGCTTTCCGGGTGCTGGTGCAAGGTAGGGACTGGTTTCTCCCCGAAATTGTAAAATTTCCAGATCGTTGTTGATAATCACACCAGGCGGGGCATATTTATTCCAGACAATCCGGTCAGCTTCTTTGTGCAAATCAAGACCTTCGCCAGCATCCGAGTCCCTAGCCTCATCTTTCACGAGTTCTGGAGAATAATTGCTGGTAAAGAAGTCAAAATTTAGCCGAGTCGGTGTCAAGTTTCGGGAATAAATTTTCTGTTTTTTATCTACTAAGGTAAACAAGTCTGAGTACTCGCCCGTACTCTCCGAGGTTCCCAGCAGAAGAAAGCCTGTTGGTTTGAGGCTGTAATGGAACAACGGTATCACCTTCTTCTGCAAAACCGGTCCCAAATAAATCAGTACGTTCCGACAACTAATGAGATCCAGATGGGAAAAAGGTGGGTCGCCGATCAGGTTTTGCTTAGCAAAGACACACATCTGGCGGACAAACTTGCTGACCTGGTATCCGCCCTCCACTTTGTTAAAGAAGCGTCGTAGACGTTCTGGTGAAATCCCCTCTACTAGGCTCGGTATGTATGTAGCTCCTCGGGCTTTCTCAATGGCAAAATCGCTGATGTCTGTGCCAAAAATCTGGATTGTGGGCGAACTTTGCCGATCATCCAAAAACTCCAGTAAGCAGATGGCAATCGAGTACACTTCCTCACCTGTTGAACACCCTGCCACCCAGATGCGGATTGGGTCATCGGGCGATCTATTCTGCATTATGCTGGGAAATACCTGATTTTTTAAGGCTTGGAATGCATGACTGTCTCGGAAAAAACTGGTGACATGGATCAATAAATCCTGGAACAAAGCTTCCACTTCCCCAGAGTTGTTCTGAAGATATGTAATGTAATCCTCCAGTTTTTCCAACCTGTACAGAAACATCCGCCGCACAATTCGCCGCTTGAGGGTGGTGTGCTTGTAATGGGTAAAATCAATTCCCGTGGCAGTTTGGAGCAACTTGAAGATGTTATGCAGAGCATTTTCGCCAACCGAGAGTTCCTCAACCGTTTCTACTGGCGTTGGGTGGGTGACATAGGGATGGCGGCTGAGATTAGCCAGTTTCTCGGCGATCGCCGCAGGAGGCAGGATGAAGTCCACGTGACCCGTAGCAGCAGCGGTGTTCGGCATGCTAGTGAATTTTGCCGTTGCTTCACACTGAGCAAAGGTAATCCCGCCAGCCGCCTTGATTGCCTTTAGTCCCTGTGCACCGTCTCCATCTGTCCCCGACAGAACAATTCCAATCGCTTTGCTCCCGCGCTCTCCCGCCGATGAACGAAAGAAAACATCGACTGGCATATACGTTCCACGCGTCTTTTGGCGGGGCGAGAGTCTAAGCCTGCCTTGGGTAATGGTCATCTTCGTGTTCGGCGGAATGACGTAGACGTGGTTAGGTTCCACTGATATGCCATCCTGCACCTCAATCACTGGCATTTGGGTTGCCCTGCCAAGAATCTCGCTCAACAAGCTCTTGTATTCGGGAGCCAAATGCTGAATCAGCACAAATGCCATGCCAGTATCAATCGGTAGATGCCTAAGCAACTCGCTGAATGCCGCCAATCCACCAGAAGAAGCTCCAATCCCAACGATAGGAAATAATTCTTTCTTTGTTTCCTGCTCCTGAACTAATTCTTCCTTAGCAGTGGATTTAGCTTCGTTAGACTGACGCTCATTCATTTGATAGCCAAGGACTTATGCCGAAATAGTTACTGGAGCAGTGTTTGTGTCCATAATTATAACTCAATAGCCATCCCACGAACGGCAATTGAGCAGGCGATTGCGCGGAGCGCAGTGGGCTAAAGCCCAATCGCCCAAGGGGCAGTGAGTGGCAAAGCCAATCGCGCGCAGCGCAGACGCATAAAGGCGTATCACTAACACATTAGTAAAAGAAGAACGTCATCGCTCATTATTCGGCTTTAGCCATGAAAGTGTCAAAGTGACCAACTCACTACAACTCGGAAGCCGCATATCCTCAGTCCGCCATCCGGTTCATGAAACTGGTTTAAGGCTGTTGCATAGTAAAAGGATAACTTTTGTGGGGTGGGCAAAATGCCCACCCCTATTTTCTTGTTCATGGGCATAGGTTTTTCAAACCCTCTTTTTCCTTAAATGGAGAGCTGCTATCAACTTCCCTAAAAATTGATATTTTTCCACTCCTTAGCTTCAGTAAAACGTTCCAAGTGTTTGACATTTGTAGTAGCAATGACGATGTATTGACCGGGGTATTCTTCTTTAAGAAGTTTCCATTGAGCAGCAATAATAATATCTGCATCAATATTTTTCTTATCAGCAGTTTGAATTCCTTGACAACGAGCTTCAGCCCAAAGTTGAGCCGCTTCTTTCATGACTATTTTAGATAATGGTAAAAAGTCAATGACTTGTTGGAGAGCATCTAAATTTACTATACCTTGAACTGTTGGATTAGGCAGTGATGCCAGGAGCAAACTTCTTCTAACTTCATAGTCACAAATATCTGAAGTGACCACATAGGCACTTCTAGAAAGTAAACGGTAAAGCCATTGTTTACATTCTTTGGCTTCTCCAGTATCACTTGGAGATGAGACTAAACCCAGTACTCCCGTATCTAAGAATATAATCATTCTTTGGAGTAAAGCTTATTTCCAGGCAGTCGTTCATTATCGACGATTTGTTTGAAAGATTCAAAACAACTTTCCCTCTGTTTTGACTCCTCTTCTGAAACTTCTTCTTCTATCCATTCTCTTAAAAGTTTCATGACAGCTTGATTTTTTTGTAACTGTTCTTCTGGTGTCTGACCCATATGCCTCAAAAATGGCGTTAAAGAATTATTGAGTTTTTTAAATGCTTTCAGCGTCATAGTTGCTCCTTTAAATATAGTTTGTAACTATATTGTTGCACAGGCAGATTGCTGTGGATAAGGCATTTCCAGGTGGAAGCCGCCAACAAGTCTAAACAGACCAACTCGCTACAACTCGAAAGCCGCATATCCTGAGTCCGCCATCAGGTTCATTCCAGCTACGACTGGCGCTACGACAAAGCACAGAACTGAAACTCCAAGAACCACCGCGAAGCACCCGACGATTATTGTCGCCGCCAACTTCCCAAACTGATCCATCTGTGGGTGCGCCATCGTAATTTTTGTGCCAAGAGTCAGCACACCACTCCCAGACTAACCCATGCATATCATACAAGCCAAAGGCGTTTGCCACCTGAAAACTACCTACAGGTGTTGTTTCTTTTCGGTATTTGGCTTTTTGTTCGTAACTGTGAGTCTCACTTTCACCACAGTTTGCTAATTCAGCGGTAACTGTTTCGCCAAAGTGGAAAGGTGTCGTCGTTCCAGCACGACAAGCATACTCCCATTCCGCTTCACTGGGTAAGCGATAGTGCCGTCCAGTTTTTGCAAACAGCCTTGCACAAAATTCTACCGCTTCGTGCCAAGAGACATTTTCAACTGGTCGATTTGCACCTTTGAATTTGGATGGATAAGGGTTTAAAGATTGTTTGACTTTGGGTAAAGCTGCTACCGCTTTCCATTGTGCTTGAGTCACGGGAAACTTTCCCACAAAAAAAGGTTTGATAGTCACTTCGTGTTGTGGACGTTCGTCACCATCCCCTTCATCATCTGTTGAACCCATCATAAAAGTACCGCCAGGAATTGCTACCATTTCCAGCGTGACTTCATTACCTAAATTTTCTGCATAAAACTTTGCACTGTGACAATCACGGCTGATTTCGTTACCTTGTGCGTCTACTGTTACTACGTCAAATTCAAAAGTCTGTAAGGAGTGGAATCCTAAGAACGCTTCTAGTTCGGGAACTGGCGTTGTCACTTTCTGTTGTTGAGGCGGTGATTCCGGTTCGGAAATCGCCAAAATGGGTTGTGCAAAAAATTTTGTTGCATTCAAATCTTGCAAAACTTCTATTGCTGATTGATACCTTTCTTTTGCCAAATGTTTCAGCAACTTATCCAGAATTTGCCCTAGATCATCGCTGATAGTCACCCCTTTTTGCTGTAAATGTTCTCGCCACGACCATTTACCGTTCATGGGATCGTAAAGGCTATCATGAATTTGTCCATGAGGATCTTGTAGGGGCAAACAGTGCGTCAGAAGACGCACACAAGTGACTCCTAAGGCGTACAAATCACTCGCTTGACAGGCAAATCCAGCCATTTGCTCGCTAGGTGCATAACCAATTGTATAAAGCACTGTCGCTTGTCTTGATAAACTGGTTTGCGTTACCTGCTTTGCACCGCCAAAGTCAATCAAAACGAGTTTGCGATCGCTTTGGCGGCGGATAATGTTTTCTGGTTTAATATCTCGATGAATAACGTTACGCTCGTGAATAAATTGGAGAACCGGTAACAAATCAGCTAAAAGTTCTCGAATTTGCTCTTCACCAAAGACTTGTTGCTGAAGTTCTTGTAACAGAGTTTGCCCTTGAATAAACTCTTGTACCAAATAGAGGCTAGAACCTTGTTCAAAGTAAGCAAGTAATCTGGGAATTTGCCAGTGATTTTCTCCCAGTTCATAAAGTCGCTTCGCTTCTTCCTTAAACAATTCTGCTGCTTTCGTACGTTCTGAAGTTCCCTGAACTTGTGGGAAGAATTGCTTGATGACGCAAGGAGCATCTAGTCTATCAACGTCTTGAGCCGCATATGTTCTGCTAAACCCGCCTTCGCCTAATAATCTTAATACACGATAGCGGCTCCTCAGGAGTTTACCAAAGTTGCTTTGTCCACAACTGGTACAAAATATATTGCTGTCAGCGCTGAAGGGATTGGAGCAACTGGGATTTTGACAAATTTGCATAGTGAGCCATGTATCGCATGTTGTCCAAAGTTGGCTCTAAACATGAGCTATTTTTATACAGTTATTTTTTCTACAGTTATGTATATCTACACATAAATCCCTATCCATCTGCTTGCAGTCTTACATAGGCAAAAACAGATGAAAAAAGTTTTGTGTTTCCGTTTACGTGGCGTTAGAAGTTTGTGACATACTCCCACACAACAGCTGCGCTGTAAGTGCGGACTTCTCAGCGACTCCCGGTATCCCGTCGGACATTGACTGAGCTTTCTTTATACTGCACGAGATGCCCCTCCGTACAGTTGAACAATACAAAATGTTCAAACCTTTGTACTGCTGAAATTTTACCCATCCACAGAAAGCGATTTCAATGAAATCTAGTTACTGGATGGAACACCATATTCCAGGTTTTCAAGGTACAGCGCACAGGAAGCGGTTAGCTATTAATTTGATTTAACCTGGCATTTCTTATTTTAACATCAACATGACAACATTGAGTCGTACAAAATGAAAATAATTATATTAAATGTAAAAATGTAATATTTCTATATATATAAGCTGCCTTTATATAGTACTAGCAACGATAAGACGGTTACTTAAATTGCTGAAGACACAGCTGTAGAGACTGTACTGTACAGTCTCTACATTATTCCTGGTTGGTGTATGTGATTCAAATGAGAACCGCTATCATCATCCAAATAAGCGCTCTCCAATCGCCTATTCTCTCCAACCCAGCGGCGGCTCGATTAGGGTTTGCTCGGACTTGCCGACGCTCGCACCTGGCTTATTCACAATCTGCACTGTGGTTGCCTGGGGACCTTCTTCACCCTCCTCGACGGAAAAACGGACACCTGTACCAATTTCTATGCGGTCAAAGTCGTCATGGAGAACGCTATTGCGGTGGAAGTAAATTTCCTGAGCGTCGTCTATGGTTTTGATAAAACCATATCCTCTGTCTGGAAATAGCTTTGTGACAAGTGCTATGGTCTCCTGCGGGTCATCGTGAGTTTTGGCTTTATCACTTTCTTGCTGGCGCTTGGAGAGTTTTCTGAGTTGCTGAACAGCCGCTTTAAAGGCATCTCGAACCACTGCATCAAGTGGCGCATACTGGTTAGTGTCTGATGGGTTGCTTTCGGCTACAAGTTCATGTCCAGGTGGTACAGTGATATCAATCCGCACTCGGTAAGGAGAACCACTACGCGGGCGATCGTGTATCTTTTCTATTGCAATGTGGCAGCTACTAATATAGTCACAAACTTGCTCTAGTTTGCCAATCTTTTCGTTGACTAAGTTATCAATGGCATCACTTTTGTCTACATTGCGATAAGTAATTTCTGGTGCAACTTTCATAAGGCGTGATTTAAGTTTCTGAATTTTCTTTGTACACAAGCGGCGGCGGCTTCCCACCTGTATCAAGGTTTGAGTGGAAATGACATTCATCTATGCGCCGATCGCTGTTGTCTTTTGGCTGTTTGCAGCCAACTCTAGTAGATCCCTGACTTCTTGATCGGTTGTTTGCGGAAAGTCTTCGTACCACAAACCAACACTGTAGAAGGGATTTGGTGTCGCCGCACAAACAACTTCATCTACTTTGGATTGAAATTCTTGACAAGTTTCGGAAGCAGAAACTGGTACGGCAACTATGATCTTGGCGGGTTTTTGTTGCTGCAACGCTACAACAGCCGCACGCATAGTTGCACCCGTTGCTAAACCATCATCTACCAAAATCACAGTACGTTCATGCAGCGTTGGAACGGGGCGATCGCCACGATAAAGGTGTTCCCGTCGCTCTAGTTCCTGTTGTTCTTTTGCGACTACCTGGTTAATAGCTGCCTCGGATATCCCAAGCGATCGCACAATATTCTCATTTAATACCCGCACCCCACCAGAAGCTATAGCTCCCATTGCGAGTTCTTGTTGTTCGGGTACACCGAGTTTGCGTACCACAAAAACGTCTAAAGGGGCATTTAATCCTTTAGCAACTTCAAAAGCGACGGGAACACCCCCCCTTGGGAGCGCTAACACCAGCACATCTTGGCGGTTAGCATAAGCTGCCAACTCTTTAGCCAAAATTTGACCTGCTGCCTTTCGGTTTTTATATAGCATAGTGTAGCGCTCCTTTTTCGTTTTTAAAGGAATGAGTTTTTAAGGATAAAAGCGCATCCTTCCTTGGTTACCCTTTTCATGTTGAATTTTGGCTCTTGGGTTCTAAGCTTTTGCTTAATCTTTATTGGTCTTATCCACTAATATTAAAAACTTATAAATTTCCTTTCCTCTGACTAAGGGAGGGTTGTGTCAGTTTTATCAGTCTACTTAGAGAATGAAATAAAATGCAGATCCAAATATCACGATAAGTTAGTTTTGATTGATGTTTTTCGGGAGTGAAGCGGTGTCACATCAAACTATTATCATTGGTGCAGGACTAGCAGGGCTAAGTGCAGCTTATGAACTGGTACGCGCAGGGTTGGATGTCCAGGTTTTTGAGGCGCGTGAGCGTGTGGGTGGTCGCGCTTACACAGTTGAATTAGGTGCAGGACAATATGGCGAGTTAGGTGCCGAGTTTGTGGACGATAACCACAGCGCGCTAATGACTTATGCAGCCGAGTTCGGTATCCAACTTGACCCTGCCAGCAGATTTCCTGATGACCTGTACTGGTTTATAGAGGGAAGTCTTCGCAACCGTATGTCCCTCACAGAGGAACAAAGCAATGGTTTAGACAATTTCTATGCAAAACTCGAAAGCCTGCTTGAAGAGCAAAAAGACCCGCAACAGACTTTAGATCAGTGGTTGGATACCCACTCAATTGCGCCCTTTGCCCGTCGAATTGCCCGTTGGCTCGCTTCTTCATTCTTTGCAACCGACCCAGAGTTGATTGGCATAGGTTTCTTTGCTTATCTTACAGGTATCAGCGACACAGGCTGCAATATGCGAGTTCGTGGCGGTATTTCGCGTCTGGTAAATGCCTTAGCTCAACATTTGGAAGAGCGAGTTCACATTAGCACTCCCGTGCGTCGTATCCAGCAAACAGGTGAGACTGTGACTGTTAATGTTGAGACAGCAAGCGGTTTAGTTGAGGTTGTGGCTGACAGCGCGATCGTGACGATTCCTTGGAGCGTGCTGCGTCACATACCGATAGAAGCACCACTTGTTGACGCACAGCGAGAGGCTATCTCCAGCTTACCTTACGGTGGTGTCGTCAAGACCTTACTGCAATACCCACACCGCTTTTGGTCAAAGCCAAACTTTGGAATTGTGTTGCTTGAGGGTGATTACCAGGCTATCTGGGAGCCGACTTTTGCTCAGATGGGGACGGAAAAAATCCTTTCCTGTTTCAGTGGGGGTACTCGCAGTTTAAAGCTATCTGAGTGCGCTAGTGAGTTAGCGGTGGCAGCAGTAAATAGTGTTTATCCTGATGCACCCAAAATTATCACCTCTCGTTCCTATGACTGGAGTGCTGATCAATGGGCGCGAGGTGCCTACTGCTATTTTAGACCGGGAGAGTTGCATCGCTTTGACCCATATTTAACGGAGCCTGCTGGTCGGGTTTTCTTTGCTGGCGAGCATACTGCTTCTGTGGAGTATCGCGGTTATATGGAGGGTGCGATCCGCAGTGGTCAGCGTGCTGCACAACAGATTCTGACTTTGTTAAGCGAATAATTCTTGTGCATCAGTCTCTGGTAGAGGTGGACGCAAGCAAAGATATAACAATGGACCAAACAAGGGTAAGAGCGCAACTGACCAAAAAATACGAGGGTCTTTAAGACCTCTTCGTGCCATATCATCATCGAATAGTGAAGTTATGGGAAATATTAGGCACATCAAACAGAAGTCGATACTGATGAGGTGAACAAATTGCTGAGTCTGAAATTGCTGAACATAATTTTCCCAATTTCCAGCAATTGCTGCATAAGCTAGTATGCAAATTGTACCAATCACAAGAGAAACTCCTGTTGAGCGCCGATCAAGAATTTCCAATAACTTATCCTTTTTTCCAAAGAATTGTTGATGAGATTGACGAAAAATTAAATACGGCAAAAGGCAGATGACACCTGTGAAGTTTGACCCAATGAAATAGGGCCAAGCACGAAAGTTTTGCATTCTGCCATCGGCAAACATTAAGCAAGCATAAATCATGGGCCAAATACCCATCAGGCAGAATATAGCTGGGATGATGGCGTTAAGCTTTCCCCACTGGAGTGTCAACAGCTTCCCCCCTAAAGACCATGTGTCTGCTTGATCGAGTGGAGCCAACCATATAGTGTAGGCAACAAATCCTATCCAGATGATCAACAAAACGGCTTTTCTACCCATAACTTCTAAAGCCTAAATTGTGAAGTATGAGACGAAGGTAAAAATGAGAATAATAAATAAAGTATAGTTTTTTTATTCTTCATACTTCATTCTTTCGTTTGTGAAGCTTCCATGCAATCCGTAGGGAATGTGGTGCTTTAAGTGCAGACGAGCGATCGCCCCTTTTTCCAAACAAGTTCCGTCTAAAATAACGACATCAGTCCGGTTGTGATCTGCATCGTAGACCAATGTCAGCACCCACCCATCATCTTCACCGCCCTTAGTCCCTCCTTGATAAGGGGGGATATGGGGGGTTCGAGGCACAAACACAGGTTCGCCAAGAAAACCTTTAGGTGCAGCACTCCAAAATTGTTGTTCACCGTATTCGGGATCAACTTTAAGAATCGCTTGCTGGGGTGCATCGCCTTGTGGTTGGTGAGCAGCTGCTAAGAATATACACCGATGAGGCTGACCAATCCGATCAGGATGAATAAATGGAAACTCACACGAACGCTCAACAAGTAAATTTCCTTGTGCTGTTTTCGTCCTCAAGTTGAGGTGAAAACGCCACAGCTGTGCGGGAGGTCGAGCATCAAAGTCAATATCCTGGTAATTTAGATTATGGTCAATGCCTGGAAAAGTTTCGTAGCAAACTGAGTCCACAATCAACTCATCGCCCTGCTCAAAGGCGTTGGCATGGTGGAAAACAAAACAGGGGTCTGTTTCGAGAACTTGAACTTCTTGAGAGGGGTCGCGAGGAATGAGCCAAATTTTAGTCGAGCGATCGCTATGAAACTTGATGCACTCTGCTGCTCCCCGAAAGCCAAGCACATATGGTAGGGGATTGAAGGAAACTGGATTTTGAAAGAACAGGCAATAGTTTGGTGTAATCGCAAAATCGTGGATGAAGGCAAATCCAGGAATTTTATGGTCGTGTTGTTGCACAACCTTGCCAGCCTGATTCAACTCATAAACAGTGATGGTTGTGATCGGACCAGGTTTGATGGCGAAAGTGACTAGACGCGGTTCCCGATTTTCATCACCAGGATCTATCATTGGATGGGCGGCAAAGGGCGAGTCTTTGTGCAGAACGCCGTCCAGTGTTTCGATCCCCAAAGTTTCTAACGTGTCGGGATCAAGACGATATGGATGGGAAGCTTCCCACAGCGCTAGCAGTTTGTCGCCCCAGTAGATAATATTGGTGTTGGCAACGTTCTTCTTTCTTAAGTCAAAAGCGTTTGCCAGCAAGCCTCCTGGTTTTTCGGTTCCAAACACACCTCGGTAGAGCATCCTACCTGCTTTCTGTTCTGCACAGTAACCTTCTGCTCTCTAATTCCCTGGTAAATCCTGGTAATACCTCAAAATAACAGGTAGTTAGTTACCACTTCAACAGGTGATGACGGCATCTTTAACCCTCTGTGGTCAGTCCCGATTGAGCCATCCGGGATAAATTCCTCGCAGCGTTTAAGTCTCGATCTGATGTTTGACCGCATTTACCGCAGTGGTAGATACGCTCTGATAGAGGCATTTTTTGTTGATGACTGCAGCTAGAACAAATTTGTGATGATGGGTAAAACCTATCTACCACAACGACTTGAGAGCTAAACTTTTCAGCTTTATACTCAATTTGACGTGATATCTCGTAGAACCCACAGTCAGCAACAGCACTAGATAATTTGTGATTAGCCATCATCGCTGACACATTAAGATCCTCAATCCCTATAACAGCGTGGTTCTTGCAGAGGTAATGAGTCATCTTGTGGATTGTGTCTTTTCGGACGTTAGCAACACGCTGGTAAGTTTTAGCTAGTCTGCGTTTGCATCGCTCTCTTTTTTGAGATCCTTTTTCTTTACGTTGTAACTGCCGTTGTAACCTAGCTAATTGCTTTTTAGCTTTTCTATAAGCTTTAGGATTATTAAAAGTGACACCAGTTGACAGGGTAGCTAAAGCATTTATCCCTAAATCAACTCCTACAAATGGTATTTTATTTGGATTAACTTCAGGTTTTTCTTGCTCGTAAGTAAATGATATATACCATCCATCCGCCTCGCGAGAGATAGTAACTTTTGAAACTTCTACGTGTGGGAAACCTTCAAAACTTTTCACCCAACCAAATGGTTTAGGCAGTTTAACTTTTGTCCCACCTACAGCTATTTTACCTGGACTTCTATCTAGGGTAAAACTGTCTTTAACACCTTTTTTTTTGAAATTAGGATACTTAGCTTGTTTTTTCAAGAAACGACTGAAAGCGTTGCCAAGATGATCAAATGCAAACTTACTAGGGCTAGCATTCAACTCTTTCATCCAAGCATATTCTGGCTTGACATAGTTATTAAAAAACTTCTTAAGTCCGTAGTGATTCGGTTTTAAACCTTGATTATATGCCCATTGCCAGTACTCCAACCCCCAATTAAAAACCCACCGACTAAAGCCCGCGTGTCTTGCCATTAAATTTTCTTGTTCTTGGGTTAAATCAAGTTTGGTTTTAACTGACAATTGCATGATCATCACCTCCTTGACGAATGTTGTTGAGCGGCGATAATATGGTACTGTATACCATATTATCGCCAATGTCAACACTTATGCCAAGAAAATCTATTTGGGGAGAAAGAAAAGTAAAGCTAGATGCATCGTTAACACCTAGTTCTAAACAATGGTGGGAGGAGAAAGCTGCATTGCATAATTGCTCTGGGATATCAGATTTATTAGAGAGGGTGGCTAGAGGTTTAATCACTCTTTAGCTACAAGATATTGCCGGAATTACCGATAAATTACCGGAAAATAAGGCTCCTAGTCATACCTGTACGAACAAAGCGATTGCGGAAATGAGCGCGCCCGTTGGAGAAGGAGACAGCACAAATCATACCATCTCCATCGAAAGGGTGATGAATTTCCCGACCGAAGATATCTAGTAGACCAGGACCGTTGCGAAACAGTGTACCGTTCAGATTGGTTGGAATCTCTCCCTCTACATCCTCAATCGAATAGTCAAACTCTTGCTTAAGGGAGCAATTCCCTCCCCGCCAGTCTTCCAACTTATAAGGTTTAGATTCACAGGAGGATCTATTTTGTTGGGATGGAATTGTTTGCATCAGTCAAAAGTCAACTCTCTTTAGTGAAAATCAATCGCAGGTTGCAGAAGCAGCATAATCGCTCCCACAACCACGAACGATAACGTTACCCAAAGCAAAGTCAAATTAAACCGCATAATGTTTTCCTGCCTTGATCGGTCTTAAAGTCAAGCTACATAGATGCTATGAAGATTAAAGACTAATTATCGTCTTTCTCTGGAGAGGTTTGTATCGCATTTAAGTTAATCAAAGCACTGCAGATGGTTTTACTGTGCAAGTCATCAACCGGAAGATGAATTTGTATGCCCTACGGCACACTACGCAAACGGGCTTCATCCTCATGAATAGAATTCAGGGGCTTCCAACCTTCGATTTCGCTGAAAATGGTGGATGTGTAGATGTGTCAAGAGAACGGTCTTAAAAATTTATTTTTTTATATAATTAGACTTTTTTTTTAGCCTAATCATTATACTTTTTTCTTTAACAAGAGACTTTTATTTTTGTAAAGTTTGTTTTTTTGGTATTGGAATTAATGTATAGTTTTCATCATTCGGTTAGTGGCAAATTTCAAGTTTAATTCTGTTTGAAATCCGAATTTTTTCTCAAAAATCTGCTAGAGCCAGGGATTTTCTATACATTTTTGCCACAAAGAAAAAAAAAGGAATACTAGTTATTGTTTGCTTACTTTAGAGTTGTGTATCAGGGGTAAAGCTAATACATTCTTATGCTTATGTGTTTTTATGACTCATATTGAGAATGATAAGGCGATGACTAAGTAGACTTTTTGTACAAATATCTAGTACTCCATCCTAACCCATACGTGTCAACTTAAGCTGAAAGCTTTGTAATTACCTTACATCATGCCTTTATACTTGCCCATAATTCTCGCTCCACCCCACCTTCTTTAAAGAATTCAAAATTCGCGCATTATAAATTCAAAATTATTTTTGAATTTTGAATTATTACTTTCGTTTTGAGCGTATCCCTCACGGGACGCCTAGCCGCGCGAGCGCGAGTGGGGTGAAATCAACGTGGAATAAAGGGTTGAACCTTAAGTTGATACCAATGACCCTAACCCCCCTACAAGCGACGAGGGAATCCAATCTTCCCTTTGCTTGCACCTTGACTAGACGTGGATTCTAGAAATTTATGCAAGATATTTCCTGGTTATAGCAAAGCTTTATTAGCAGCATCTACCAAACTATTTCTATTAATAACTCAGAGATTTTTGAGGAGTTGAAGAATGAGTTTGGTACAGAAAGCAAGCCAAGTGTCAGTGCATGATAGCGGTAAACGCTACATTTTAGGAAGCAAGGTCAACATTATTACGTGTAAAGATGTTACACAAAAAGTGCTCGACTGGTCTGAACGGCGGGAGTCACGTTATATTTGCTTAGCCAACGCGCACATGATTATGGAGGCTTACGACTCGGAAAGCTTTTGGAAGGTTTTAAATTCAGCAGATTTAACGACTCCAGATGGTATGTCGATAGTTTGGAGCTTTCGTATTTTAGGAATAACAAGTCAAAAGCAGATTTGTGGTCGGGATTTAACTCTATCCATTTGTGAGGAAGCAGCCAAGAGAAAAATATCGGTAGGTTTTTACGGGAGTTCTCAGGAAGTTTTAGAAGCGTTGGTAATAAATTTGAAACAGCGATATCCCGCTCTTAACATAGGCTATATTTACTCACCGCCTTTCCGCCCCCTTTGTTCAGAGGAAGAAACAGCGATAATGCGAGATATCAAGACCTCAGGAATTCAAATTCTTTTTGTGGGTTTGGGCTGTCCTAAACAAGAGTACTGGATGGCGAAGCACAAACAGCATTTTCCAGGAGTCATGATAGGGATAGGTGCAGCCTTTGACTTTCTTTCTGGATTTAAACCTTGCCCTCCACACTGGATGCAAAACATGGGATTAGAATGGCTCTTTCGGCTTTGTTTAGAACCTCGACGACTCTGGTATAGAAATTTATGGCATAGTCCTAGGTTAGTCATCTTGTTTGTCTTACAAGTTTTCCAATTACTTTCTCTGTTTAACTGCATCTTTCCTACAACATGGCTAAGTAGCTCCGATTTCAAGGAATTTTAAGTAGGTATTGAAGATCGAAAGTTGTTTTTGCTAACAATGTTTCTTGTCTCTGGAGTTGATATGAAATCCTTATCAGAGGAATCGCAACAAACCGTTCGTATGCGGCACATTTTCACTGTAGATGTCGAAGATTGGTACCATGGTATAGCTGATGAACAAATAAGGGCATCTGCTGAGCGCCGTCTACATTACGGGCTTGACATATTATTGGAACTCCTTGCAGAGTACAATGCAAAAGGAACCTTTTTTTGGCTAGGTCCTGCAGCAGCAGAACATCCAAATCTTGTTCGGCAAGTTGCTGAAGCAGGTCATGAGCTTGGCTGTCACGGCTGGTTCCATGAGCTGATATATACCATGTCCCCTCAAAGATTTCGTGACGAGACTAAGCGTGCAAGGGATGTGATTGCTGATTTGACGGGTAAACCAGTGACTGCATACCGTGCGCCTTACTTTTCGATAACAAGTAAATCTCTATGGGCACTTGAAATTCTTGCAGATTTGGGATTTCGATATGATAGTAGTATCTTTCCAATACGAAATTGGCGCTACGGAATTCCAGACTTCTATCCGCAACCACAGCAAATAAATACTTCATCTGGCTCAATTTATGAGATGCCAGTTTCGGTGCGGCGAATGTTTAATCAAAACATCCCTGTATCTGGTGGTGCTTATTTCCGTCTGTACCCCTACAGGTTGACATATTCTAATTTTCGTGCATTAGAGCGACAAGGTGATCATGTAGTCTTCTACATTCACCCGTGGGAACTAGACCTAAATCATCCACCAGTACCGCTTAATTGGAAGGAGCGCATAACTCATTACGTGAATCGGCTCTCAACCGAATCAAAGCTACGGCAATTGCTTCAGGATTTTTCTTTTGCATCACTGGGTGATGTTTTAGAAGATGAAGTTCTGGTTAAAGATGGGTTGTCAATGAACAACGCACAAACAACAATGTCTTAAACAGGGTCTTAAACTGGCGATCGCTCTAATTAGGGGTGGGTTAAAAATGTCCACCCCTTGGTAAGCATGATTATAATGTGCAACGCCATAGCAGAGGAATAGCCCAGTAGGCTTCCCCCACTATGTTCACAATACTGTTGTCTCTCAAGCTATCAAGCTTGCAGTACTACCCCGCTTTCTGTTGGTTCTGCTAGCACCCATTCAGAATACACATCCTCAATAAATTTACTCTGATTATCAATTAAGTGACTGTTGCTGGCTCGTACTTTTAGGGTCGTTAGATAGACTCCCTGCAGTATTTGATGACCATAACCGATCACTTGACCTATCTGTCCAGTGATTTGATGCCGTACGTAATCTCCGATATTCAGCATATTCATAACTCCCTGATGTGAGAGATTCATTGGCTTGTTTTTTGTTGTTTGTGCGCGTTTCTGTCACTCGGCATAGCCATTAGACAGAATTGCTCTTTTTACTAGTGCTGCATTTTCAGTGCTAAGTCCGGAGCATTTTCCAATCAGCACTTGGTATGGGTGCAAGGTTGTTCTTGCCCCTAGACACACAACACTGTTAAAGTTGTAGAAATTAAGCTGCAACTTGAGCTTTGCTCTCTATTGAGGGCATGGTTTGAGCCAGTAGATGTGTGTAGATCTGAGTCAACCGCGATGCCACACTATGCCAACTGAAGGCGATTTCTACACGTTGGCGACCAGCTTCACCTAATTGATCTCGCCAAGTTGGGTTGATCAGAATCCGGTCAATAGCATCGGCAAAAGCGGCTTCATCTTTAGGGGGAACAAGTAACCCAGTCACTTCAGGTACAACTGTAAACTGCAACCCTCCAACATCACTAGCTACGACTGGAGTCCGACTAGCCATTGCTTCAATCGCAACTAAACCAAAAGGTTCGTAGTGACTCGGTACAACACACACATCTGCGGCTGCATAGTACAAGGGGAGAACAGAATCATCAAGGCGACCTGGAAAGGTTGTGCAATTTTCTAATCCAAGTTCAGCCACGATCCCAGCGATGCGATCGCGCTCAATTCCATCGCTGTGATCTGGACGATAGCCACCTCCAATAACGAGTTGTAGGTTAGGTGAAGAGCGCAAACTAGACTTTGCAATAGCTCGCACGAGTGTCTCAATTCCCTTGCGCCGATCAAAACGACCGACGTAGAGAACCATCTTGGCATCAGGTGCAATTCCTAATTCCTGCCGTGCTGCAGACCTTTGAATTGACCCAAACTTATCGATATCAGTCCCACAAGGAATGACTTCTATTTGCCCTTGGGTGGAAACGAGTCTTCGCATATGTTCCTGTTCTTGAGGACTTGTTGCAACGACTCGATCCACAGTTTCCAGACAGGCTTTTTCAACGGCTAGTCGCTTGCTACCAATTGCTGGGATATCAGAAATAGCACTGTACTTGACTACTCCCAAAGAGTGGTAAGTATGCAACTGAATCAACGGTTGCTGCTTTTTCAGTTCCATACCCACCCAAGAGGACAACCAGTAGTTGGTATGAATCAGAGGGTACTGATATCCTTCCTGCTGCTGGAATGCTTTGAACTCTGCGATGAATTCAGGCATATGGTCAAATAAGTCATATCGCCCTATGAACGCAGCAGGTCCAGCCTTCAAGCGGATAGTGCGACATAATGGTCCATGTTGCACAATGGCAGCTTGCTCACGACTACTTCGGCGAGTGAACATATCCACCTGCCAACCTTGCTCAGCAAGCGCACAACCTACTTGACGCACATAGACATTTTGTCCCCCAGCCTCTTCCTGTCCAATTTCTGCCGCCGGGTCTCCATCAACAGAAATCAGAGCGATGCGATGTTTTTTGGTCGGTAACATAGTTGAACTTCACCATATGGCAATATTCCTGCCTCAGCTACCAAAAGAGAAGGTACTAGAACCCTTTTCTCAAGATCGAGGGCAGGTACAACGAAGCGCACAGATACCAGCCAAGGACACTGACGAGAACAAGGCATTACTCGTAAGAATGCTGCTCGTTCAGTCTCCTCCCAATGCCGACGAAGTTAGCTGACGGGCTAGGACTGAGAGATGTCCTTCTGTGGGAGAGAAAAGAAGAAAAAAAAAGACAGAAGAAAAAACTAGAGTAATTTTGTCTTTTTTCATTCTTTCATTTTTCATTCTTTCCTCTTTTGTGAGATTAGCCCCAAACTTGGTTCCTCCGCTCCACAATTACCCCGACATAACTAAATGTTTGGGGCAATCCGTGGATTAGGCAGACTGATGTAGATTTGTTAAGAATTTAACCTGTAAGGTGATTTAAGTCAACCTTTTTTACGGGTGACTCCTACTAGCTACAAGCACAAATGCGCTCCTATATGTTCCATTGCAAGTTATGCAAACACTGAACAACATTATTTGGCTATGCTCCCCTGCTGAAAAATTAGGGTTATATTGCGTTTCTACCATAAACGTTATCATGATTATACGTTTTTGAGAGAAAAAAATGTACTATTAAACATAAATTTATCAAAACATATATTTTTTTAGCAATTAAAATATATAGAAATATCAATTTGTAGCAAGGCATTCCTTTTTAGCAATTAAAATATATAGAAATATCAATTTGTAGCAAGGCATTCCTTTTTAGCAATTAAAATATATAGAAATATCAATTTGTAGCAATACATTTCGTTGAAATAGTATTGAGATAAAATAAATAACATGGCATGGGATTCAAATAACATGAGATAAGAGAATAGTTAGATAGAAATCTGCTGAGATGATAATTGATTAAGATTTTTTTAGCATTGAGGTGAAATTTTTAAAGTTAATTTAGGTTAAACAACTCATTTTTTTACGTGAGATATAGTAAAACTAAATAATCTGTAATTTTCTCTGATTTCTCTTTAGTCTATGTCCTTTGTAATTTGTTAAAAAAGGATCTGAGTTTATTTGCCAAAAAAAGAAAAAGATTGTGAGAGTAACGAAAGAGGAGTCATGTCGTTTCTTGACTGAGTGCATTGTCTTTTTGTCTTTTGAGGCAGCTATCCTTTATTGTCTAATCTAACTTGAGCAAGAGCGCCCTTCTTTCTCTAGACAGTGATGTTAAGCCGACGGATGCGAGTAGATTAGAAGCAAGATAAAAGTTGTTTTAAGTACTTTAAACGCTTTGCATCGTTCAATACCGCTGCGGGGAGTAAAACAATGAGCATTCTAGCTTGGGTCGTGTTGGGTTTACTTGCAGGTGCTATTGCAAAGGCGATCTATCCTGGCTACCAAGGAGGCGGCATTCTTGGCACAATGTTCCTGGGAATTGTTGGTGCTATCCTTGGAGGAACTTTAGTTAACCTTTTAGAAACCGGAAGCTTCACGTTAACTGCAGCAAGTTTTAGTATTCCCGGTTTGTTCGTTGCTGTATTGGGTGCAATGATTGCTATTTTCTTGTACTATAAGCTAGCTCGAAGAGTGTACTAAGCTGTTACGCAAATAAGCTTGCATGATCTGGGGGGATCGGACTGCCCACCCCAGAATAGTTTGAGAAAATTTAAAGCAAGCAAATGCCAATCTGAAAATAGCTCGACTACACAACCAAATCGCGAATATTCGTACTGACTACTTACATAAGTTGACAACCTACTTAGCCAAAAACCACGGCTTTGTAGTGATTGAAGACTTAAATGTTAGTGGGATGTTGTCAAACCAGAAATTGGCAAAGGCTATTAGCGATGGTGGTTTTTATGAGTTGAAACGACAACTGGAATACAAATGTCAACTTTACGGTTCAAAACTGATTATAGCTGACCGCTGGTTTCCAAGTTCTAAAACAAGGCAATTGTTGCGATGACAAAAAAGAATCTTTATCCTTGAAGGAACGTATTTTTGAATGCTCAAAATGCGGTTGGATTGGAGATAGAGATTTGAATGCTGCTTTAAATTTAGAGAAAATAGGGAGAGCTACTCCCGAGTTTACGCCTGGGGACTGTTGGAGCCGACTCCCTTGGTGGAAGCAGGAAGTAAAGCCTCTCAAACCGAATAGATAGATTTGAGTAGGTTTTATGTAGCGGATTCATGATCAAGGTAGAATGCCAGCAAACTCTGACTGAATGCGAAGCTTATGAAAGCGATGGCGCAGAGCGATCGCCCCTTCGGGGCGGGCGCACTCGATAATTTGCTCCTGACAAGCAACTTCTGCATCATCCATCCAGGCTTGCTGTAACTTCATACCATGCAGATGCAGTTTCACACCTGTGTATGGGAAAGGATATTCTCCCTGTTCTTCCCAAGTTATTTCTAGATTATTTTGGGATCGCACTATGCGAAACTTATCGAGTCGCGATTCTCCATACCCATCATTCGCATCAGAGTAGAGAATTGCCTCGCTGCTTCCCTCTACAGGTGGATAAATATGGAGAATGAGTTGCTTACCTTGCTCCATTGGAATCATACTCCCTGCTCTCACCAGCAAGGGAATTCTTTCTAAGGGTGCTTCTAAACTCACTTGCTGCTCACCTTCAATAACAGCATCATCCCAGAAATTATACCAACGTCCTTTCGGTAAAGTGACTTGGCGCGATCGCCCTCCTTCCTCGACAATTGGACAAACTAGTAACGCATCACCTAATAAGAAAGCATCCTCTACACCCCAAAGCGCAGGTTCATCAATCGTACCCCAAAACACTGGGCGCACCGGAGGATAACCCTTTTGTGTCGCTTCCCAAGATAAGGTGTAGAAGTAGGGAAGCATTTGGTAGCGCAGTTCTAAGAATTGCCGAATGATACTTAAGTAAGGTTCGCCATAAGTCCAAGGTGTCCGGTGTTCTACGTTATTAGAAGAGTGAGTGCGGTAGAACGTGAAAAAGGTTGCCATTTGGAACCAGCGCAGGTAAAGTTCACCACCAGGATTACCCTGGAAACCACCGATGTCAGGACCGCTGTAGGGAATGCCGGAAAGCCCTAAACCCACAACTGTTGCCATTGTGGTTCGCAACGCAGCCCAGGTACACTCAACATCGCCCGTCCAAGTCCAAGCATAACGCTGAAGTCCTGCCCATCCTGCACGGGAGACAATAAAGGGGCGTCTGTCGGTTGAGTACTGACATAGGCTTTCATACGCCGCTTCCGCTTGCAGTAACCCGTAAACATTATGCGCCTCGCGATGGTCACCGCCTCTGCCTTCCATATAATGTTGTGTGACTTTGGGAAGCGAGCGATTGCGCGGAGCGCACTGCCCCTTGGGCAATCGCCTGAAGTAATAAAAGCCGCAGGCTCATTCATATCATGCCAAAAACCCGCCACACCCACATCGAGCAGGTATTGATATTGCCGACTCCACCACCTACGAACCTTGGGGTTGGTAAAATCTGGGAAAACTGACCAACCAGGCCAAACAGGCGCAACAACGAGTTTACCATTGGGAAGTTTGCAAAACCCATCGAGTATCTGACCTTCCAGAAATAAGTTACTGTTGCGGCTGTACTTAATTCCTGGGTTAAGAATGGCAATAAATTGTACTCCAAGTTCCCTGAGTTCTTGCGTAAAACTTGCCAATTTGGGAAAGCGGTCTGGGTCGATAGTGAAAGCTCGGTTTCCAACTTGACAGTCAATATCTAAGTGAATAGCACTTAAAGGTAGGTTGTGAGACTGAAACCCCTTTGCTTCTTCTCGGACTTTTTCTTCTGTACGATATCCCCATTTAGATTGGTGGTACCCTAATGCCCACCGGGGAGGTAGGCAAGCTCGCCCAGTTAACTCAGTGTAGCGTTCCAACAATTGCGCGGGTGAACCATAACTGAAGTAATAACGCAGCGATCCCCCTTGAAAGTCGGCTACAGCAGTTTCAGCAAAGGTAAAATCAGCTTCAAAAGAATTTTCGTAGAAAATTAGGTAACTTCCACAAGAGTGTAGACCCAAATACACCGGAATGCAGATATACATTGGGTCTGATCCCGGACTATATTTGCCAGCAGCATCATAGTTCCACATCCGATAAGTTTTAGGTTGTTGCTTCTCGTCTTTAGCTGCACGCAAATTGAGAGAAGAAGCCCGTTCTCCTAATCCATAGATGTGTTCTTCTTGACGCAGTCGCGCTTGATGAAGCCACCCGTCGCTTTTACGTTGAGGTGGCATTTCTTCCCGTAGAATTTGTCCTAAAGAATCACTGAATTTTAGGCTACCATCTTCTTTTATAACGACTTTTAATTTGTGGCTGGATACAGAGAAACCTTCGCCTGTCTCTTCCAATTGAGTTTCTACTTCTTGCCAATCTTTACGGGCGATAGCATAAGGAATTGGAGGTATTCCAGGTTTCCAGTTAACTCTAACTAAATCTTCAGTTAAAAAGTAAACTTCCAATTCTGCAAGTTCAAAATAGAAATTAGCACCTCTAGCAGCAGGTTCAGCGCGGATGAGTTTTCCTGGTTTGTCAAAACCTTTTTCAGTTGGAGGCTTGGAAAACTCACGTTCTAGTCTGTCTCGCTTGCGAGTGTACAAGATGGCATGGGGCAAGTACTTCAAGTAAAATAGTGAACCCCAAAAATACTTTAGTTTTAATTGAATTTGCTTAAATCTATTCATAGAACTTTTGACCCTTTCTAGGTTCAAGTCAAAATCTTTGACTTAGTTAATCAATTCAAAAAGGGACGAATCGAGTCTTATAATTATTGGCAAATTCTTCTCTAATTGAGCATCAATCTTGGGGAGGATTTATTTTATCTAATTTTTTTATAAGTACGACTTCAATAAATATAATTATTTAATCAACTACAAAATATAAAATATTATCAACAAGAACACAAAGTCTATTTCTACTGTAGTTTAAGTTCTCATTCGTTAGAAAAAGCGGTAATTAAAAATAGTTCCGCTCAAGTGTCTCGACCTAGAGGAAGAAGAGACTTTCGACTTGAGCTATTACTTTGAAATGTGATAGAGCATTTGCTGCGTCAATCATAAACAACAAAAAGGTAATGGAAGCATACCGCATCGACGTTCACCATCACATCTTACCAAAGGAATACGTTCAGGCGCTTGACTCTAAGATAGATATGAAGAGAAAACTAGTTGATAAAGGAGCCAGTGCTGCAAGAAGCTTAGCCCGAACTTACAGCAACTGGCGTGCTGGCTCAGTTTTTTCCAGTCGTTTCACTTCAAAACTTCTGGTGCGAGTTTTTGAACTTCATTTGTAGCTTCAAATAGCTGTGATGAAATTTTTTCGCTAGCTGATAAGTACAGATATCATTTCCTGTTATGGGGTATAAACTGGCATATCTTGGTAACAATGGCTACAACGCCAGTAAATACCTCCTAAACGCATATGACGGAGTAAAGTGTATGAGCAGCAAGGGCAACTATGCTTACTCCACACAGCTTGCCAAGTATATGTAGTTGTATTTGCTTGGCTGTTATCAGTTGTAGGATGAGTCACTGATTGACTCGATCTCTTTAATAAAACTTGCATTTTTTTATCTGATTTGTATTGATGTCCGACTCATATTTCACTAGAGACGGCGGCGCTAATTTGTCGTTGAATCCACATATATTTATGAAATGCTGTACTTAGTCCTCGCTCTATTAACTTTGAGGCTACGACCCATCCACTCAATGCCTCTCAGCGCCCGAATTGCCGCTGCTTCTTCGGCATCAGTTTTCATTTCTATAATGGCAAATCCTTTCTTCTCGCCAGTTTTCTGGTTCACGGCTACTTGGATTTGGTTCACATATCCATGTTGCGAAAATATCTGTATGAGGTCATTTTCTTCAACCTCATAAGAGAGATTGCTAACATAAATTGACAGAAAAAATCTCCGCGATCAAGGGGTAGATAAAATTAGATTCGGAGAGGTGTTTGTTGATAAACTTCAGTTACGTAGCCGAAAAGAATTTCTGATAATTTAATTATAACTTAATCCAAAATAACGTGTTGTGTAAGCATCTATAATTTAATTTCTATAACCCTTGCTAATTTATATTTTTCAGAAAAAATTAAAATTAAGTAGGTGAACAAAAATAACATCAGTAAGTGAAGCAAGATTTTGTTGAAAAACTATCTTCCCTTTAGCATAGGTGCCTTCTACTTATTTCTTAGATAATGTGAGTGGAACTAATACCTTAAATTAGGATATGACGAAATTATCCTATATCCTCCTATCCAGTAAGCTTTTCAGACAAAAACCTTATTCCCTGGTTATACAGGCGCATATTGGAGTAGTCAAATTGTACTTTACCTATTTGTGATTTCTTATTTGTCATTTGGGAAAACTGGAGAATTGTCAAGTATAATTAAAATATATAAACAGCGACAACGCTACTCGTTGCGAGGCAGCCAATATGGATGCCAATGAAGTTTTGAGGCGATGTGCAGCCGGGGAAAGAAATTTTAGGAAGGCAGACTTGAGAGGAAGAAGCTTAATTCAAGCAAATTTGAGGCAAGTAGATTTTACTGGGGCAAATTTCACCAACTCAGACTTGAGTAACTCAGATCTAGGCAATGCCAATCTAAATTGGGTCAGCCTGAGAGGAGCAAATTTAAGCGGGGCTAATCTGAGAGGGGCAAAAATGCCTGATGGGAAAATGCACAACGACTACTTAAATTCTGCTAATTACTTTGGTTAAAAACTGAGTTGAATCCGTAGCCCAATCGATAAGCGGATTCAATTCAATTGCGCTTACAAGTGCCAAAGAATTACCCTTCTGCTGAAGCTTAGCTGCTGAGTGACTCATTTTTTGACCAAGCATTATGTTGACAACAACGTCTACAACGTTTAAAAGATTACGTTTTAGTGTTGTGAATACTTTATGTTGCGTTGTCAGTGGATATTTCGTCAACATCTCTTGTGAACGGTATCCACCTTTCATCATTCGTATGAACAATGATGCCACTATCTTTAGTGAGTCGCGACAGTTTTAGATCAACTTGATTTCATTTTTTGGCGTTGCATAATTGAAGTATGAATTCGAGCGATCGCTATGCAATGCCCAAGGTGTGGATCAACTCATATTCGCTCATATTGGCAAAAAAGCAAGTAAACAAAATTACATTTGTGTTCAGTGTAGTCGTCAGTTTATAGATTCTTACGATTTGCAAGGTTATTCTGAAGAAATAAAACGTGAGTGTGCGCGAAATGTATGTGAACGGTCTAGGTTTTCGAGCGATAGAAAGACTAAAAAATGTACATCATACAACCGTAATAACTTGGGTAAAGAAAACGGCTGAGATTTTACCCAATTCACCCGAAAGTGATGAAATTCCTGAAATTACACAAATAGATGAGCTAGAAACTTTTGTTGGTAAAAAAAAACAAGATTTGGCTGTGGACGGCAGTAAAGAAGCATTATCCAGGAATTTTAGCTTGGGTTTTGGGAGATAGAAGCTCTGAAACATTTAAATTATTGTGGGTGATTATTAGATGTTGGAATTCATATTTTTATGTAACAGATGGTTATCCAGTTTATCCTTGTTTTATTAGCAATGAAGACCACATTGTTAGCAAAACATATATGACAAGAGTAGAAGGTGAAAATAGCCGTTTAAGGCATTATCTTGCTCGTCTACACCGTAAAACTTTCTGCTACTCGAAATCAGAACAAATGCTGAAATATTCAATTCGATTAGTAATATATTATCTCAAGTACGGTTCCGTGGCGCTGCGGGCGCTGTGCGCCCGCAAGCTTGAGGCGATCGCCTGATTCATACTTCCATTCAGCAACGCCCATTTTTTTAAGGAGTCTGTTAATGAGTCTTATCATAAAGTCGATTGTAAACGCGGACGCTGAGGCTCGTTATCTCAGCCCAGGCGAACTCGACCAGATTAAAAGCTTTACCACAAGTGGTGAGCGTCGTCTGCGCCTTCTTCAGGTTTTAACACAAAACCGGGAGCGCATTGTTAAGCAATCTGGAAACCAGCTGTTTCAAAAGCGCCCAGACATTGTCTCTCCTGGTGGCAACGCTTACGGTCAGGAAATGACTGCGACTTGCCTGCGGGACATGGATTACTACCTGCGCTTGATCACCTACAGTGTTGTGGCTGGTGAAATCACGCCGATTCAAGAAATTGGGGTCATTGGTGTTCGCGAAATGTACAGGTCCCTTGGCACTCCGATTGAGGCTGTTGCTGAAAGCATCCGTGCGATGAAAAATGTGACCAACTCGATGATGTCTGCAGAAGACGCAAGCGTTGTTGGAGGTTACTTTGACTACCTAATCGCTGCTATGCAGTAGGGCAATGATAGGCTTTTTAGCTGCTCGTTAGCCAACTAAAAGGACAAATTTACATCAGCTTCTATACCAACATCTAAAGCTCCCTGTCCCAATTCCAAATTAAGTTATTTGGGACAGCATTTCGCAAATAACGCTATGAGGATTTCAGGCGACAATGAACAAACCAATCCTTGAAAAAATTGGCACTAAATGTGAGTTTGAGACTAATACACCGTGGTACGTGGCGGTGCATCCCCACCCTCTTCTCAAAGAAAAATACTCGTACGTGATAGCGAAGTGCTGCGAAGAGCAGGTCGCCATCCATTACGTATTAGAGCGCAACCCAGTCCCAATTGCCGACTTTGAGTCGTGCCTGTTCGGCTGCTACGGCACACCGCACCAAGCGCTGAATGCCGGAGTTGAGAAGGTTGAAAGTGAGTCACTTTAAAGAAATAGGGGTAATGGGAATATCGTTGCCATCAGAGGCAAGATCCAGTCTCAATATCAGCGATGCTGCTAATTCCACAACACTACCTCATACTTTTAAATTTATTTTAAATACATGATAAAAATATTGCTAACTAAAACACAGAGCAGTTAGACCAGAACAATTACCAGCTTAGCGATCGCCATGCGCGGGCAGTGCGCTCCGCTGGCTGCAAAAGTGGATGAACCCGGCAATAAAGGTAATGTATGCTAGCTTAATGAAATAGTACAGCCTTTTGTGGTTATAAAAATCATTTTTTATAGGATTATCATCAGTATTGCCCAATTTTGTTCTAATTTGATTTAAAACTTATGTACATCGGAATACTATCAATTTATTCACTAAAAATTACTACTCTATTATTCCCTTCGAGACATTTACCAATAGATGGATTTTTTATTTTAAAATGGGTTGTCTTCCTTGTTATCTATTAATTAATATTTAAGTTTAGTTTTTTTCTCTTGTGATTGTTAAAATGTAGGTAAGCTCATGTAAGAGGCAAAGTTATGGTTACAAGCAAATTTGATGATACATTAGCTGCCATCGAGTTAAATGTAGCAAGAAAATTAAACTGGGATTATAACGAATTCAAAGACTGTTTTAGTTTTACAGTAAATAAGGAAGCTATTGAGATAGCACCCAAGAAAGATAAACTCAAAGAATCTGAGTTGCAAACTTTAAAGCAAGCTTTGTTAGATTATGGTTTTCAGTACAAAAAAACCGTAAATGATTTTATCTTGGTTTTTGAGCAAGATGTTGAATTAAAATAGAGCAAAATCACAGATTGTTAGAAACACCGCGTTAGCAAGTATTACACGGAAAAAAACCGTAATCAAACATTCCAGACTAAGTTAAATTAAGGAGAGTTATTTTCAGCTAACTCAGATATTGCACCTATCCGGATAAACCAGGAATTAGTGAATTGAGACTATAAAAGAGTGACAGTAAAAGAAGAGCCAGCATTTAGTAGGATAAAGTTTTAAAAATAGGAAAACGACTTGAATTTTGAAAGCCACTTGAGACTACAAGCTTTATCTGGCAAGGCTTTTATCTTAAAAAAAAATCATTAATCAAAATAGACATCTCCGCAAATTAATCTGAAACCCTTGCACTACCTCTTTAGAAATGAAATTTCTAAAGAGGTCTAATGATCGGCTTTGACCAATGACGGTTCTATTGCCATTCTCTGTCCTCAAGTTCCTTAGTCGGCAACAATAAGGTGGTTTCAATTTCCTGCCTAATCGCAGCCGTCACCTCACAATTGCTATTTAGGCAATCGAGCAGTAGCTGATTGGCATCGTAGTAGCGTTGCAGCACTTGCTGTTGCTCAGCGCTAAACTGCCAGTCGTGGTTAATATTACGATAATTAATGATCGTCGTCTTTAACTGTTCAACCCAGGCTGAAGAGTGTGCCACCCACCAGACCTGAAACCGTTCTCGGTTTTGATTCGGATTTGGGAATTGATCCCTGAGTTGTTGCAGGGATTTATAAAGTCCAGCATCCAGAATAATGCCCAGAATGTTACTGAGGGCATCTCCACAGGCATGAGCCTGGGCAAAGTCCTGACTTTGGTCGATCGCACACGAGCGCAGCAGGTTATCCAACGCCGCATCCAGAAACATCCCCTGGTCGAGAGTGCAGGCTAGAGTAAAGTGAGAAGCCATGTGAGGAGTCCGGGCAAGGGCAACGTAAAATGCTCGCACCGTCGCTAGCTTTGGTTGCAATGGCGTATCCTTTGATTTTTGGCTTGCCCACGTCAAAAACTCTTGTAGATAAGGGTCTTGGGCAACCAGTGCATCAATGTGTTGCTTCATCAACTGCACCAGCCCGTCTGCACTCCGGAGCATAGCCGCCGTCAACAAAAAGATTTCGCGCCAGTGAGGGTCACTAATGTGACTGACCAGTCCACCCAGAGCTTGCTCCAATGCTTGTAGGTTGTGACTGGCAACAATTTTTCTTGCCGTGAAGTATTCTTGAAACGCTACATAAGAGAAGGAGAAAACTCCCCGCGTCCGTTCTGTCAGTAGCCCATGTTGCGCCTCGATCGCCTTCAGCGCCGCTTCGCTTTCTAGTTGCAGTTCCTCTGGTTCCATTGGAGCATCGGTCAGATTGCGAATATACTCACCAATGTATTGCTCAATGACGCGTTGCTCAAAGAAGTAGTGACCCTGCTCAAACGTCGCCGCTGCAACCTGACTCAACAACCTGAGCTTTTGTGGCAATAAAAACCCTCGGTAAACGTCATCGCGTTCAATGCCTCTGGCTTCATCCCATTTGCCCAAGAGAAGATCTAGCCCTTGCTTATAAAATTCAGTCCGCTTCGTTGGAAATTTTTCCTGACCATGAAACACCCAACAAGCAAGATGCAGAAACAGGGGTGTGACGACGAGTTGGCGAAATTGCCAGTTTTCGGGTAAATCCAGCTTCTCAATAAACTGAACAGATTGCGCCAGCCCATTCTGAGTGTTCGTCTTGGTGAATGCCACAAACCATTTTTGAGCGAAGGCTCGGATTTGTTCTTGGGTAAACGGGGCAATTTCAACATCGGTAAAGCCTCGCAGCCTGAGCTTTTGATCTGCCGTTCGACAACTCGCCACAAACCGATTTTTGTGGTATTTGTCCGAAAAGGAGCGAATTTCTTTTAAGACAGCATTGCTCTCTTGATTAAGAACTTCATCCATCCCATCAAGCAACAGCAACACTCTGCCTGCACCAAGCAAAGTTTCAATCGCTGACTCTTCTGAAATTCCAGACGTGAGAAAACAGGAGCGGATGTAGTTTAATAGGCTGAACTCGTTTGTTCCTCTAGACTCTTCAGCAAAATTCTTCAGTGTGATGAAGATAGGAACTTGGTTCGCCGCAAACGCGCCTCGGTTACACTGGATGGCGAGATGTTGCAAAAAGGTGGTTTTACCTACCCCCGCTTTGCCCAACACCCTGAGCTTGGAATAGGTTTCGACTGCCCGCATCCCCGGTATTTGTTTCTGGTCAACCTCACCTAAGCCAAAGCGGTCAAATTCTTCTGGAGCAAGGTTTTGCAGGTCAGCGATTTCTAACCACTGAAAGCTTGCGATTTCCTCCAAAATATTGACATCAATATATATGTCATCGATGCTAACGGGACGGCTGATATCCAATAGCTGCAAGATGCCGCACTGGTCTTCAATTTTGTCGCTAAGTTGCGATCGCACCTGTTGCACCAAGGCATCAATACCCAAAACAGGCGTCTGGGTGCCTTCTCCGGGTTCAGAGAATTCTGCCGGGGGATTGGCAGCAATCTCCCGCCAATTCAATTGCAACACAGAACAAATTTCTAAAAAGATATGACGCTCAACCGGACGCCCACTGAAAAACCGCCAAATGGGTTGGCGAGTCTTTAAGTTGACTTCAAGAGCCAGATTTTCCTGAGTCCACCCCTTGCGCGCAAACGCTCTTTTCGCCTGTTGAATCCCAGTGAGTGATGCCTGGAGCGATCGCTTGACCATGGGATAGAAACCTTGATCCTAAAATTAAAAACATAAACTTTTTTTAATATCTAAGATATTATACTTTTTTGTATGGTAATAATTTTATGCTCTGTTGAAATCATACAAAAGTCAGAGATATACTCTAATTTCATCAAAATGAAACTAACTCAAACGTTCTTCACACTGAATCTTCTAGGTCAAGTTGTGGAATTCATCCCATAAACACCCTATGAATGTTGAGTTTTGCCCTTCTAGGTATGAGTTAACAACTCTAAATGACAAGTGGTACTGAGATGTTATCGATTTTTTTAACTTTTGTAACAATTTCAAACGTTATAAACTCATCTTATACATCTCAAACCTTTGCCAATACCAAATCTCAAGCACCCATCTGCCATGCTGTAAAAGTACACATTAAGAACTTCTCCATGAAGACCGACATCTTCGCAGCGGTAGTTCCCGAAGGTTTTTTTCTAATAATTTTTGCTATTTCCAAACCTGACTCAACGGCTCACATATGTTATCAAGACAAGAACATAAAATAGATATTTTAGGTAATATTCCCTTTATATCCGTTCATATCGGTTGCCTGTTTATTTTTTGGGTGGGCTTTAGTTGGGCTGCTCTCATTACGTGCTTTATACTCTGGTTTGTGCGGATGTTTGGAGTGACAGCAGGATACCACCGTTATTTTTCACATCGTGCTTATAAAACAACGCGTTGGTTTCAGTTTATTCTTGCTGTTCTAGGCAATTCCTCAGCTCAGTTAGGTCCATTATGGTGGGCAGCGCATCATCGTCATCACCACCGCAATACAGATACGGAACAAGATATTCATTCCCCCGTTGTTCATGGTTTCTGGTGGTCGCATATTGGCTGGGTGATGTGTCCTGAATATTCCAAAACGAATGAACAGAACGTTCGAGATTTTGCACAATATCCGGAGTTGCAGTACTTAAACCGTTTTCATATGATTGCTCCTACTGTGCTAGGACTCACTTTGATAGCAATCGGAATACTATGTCAGCTGTATACCCCTGAGCTACAAACCACTGGTTTACAGATGTTTGTGTGGGGATTTTGTTTAAGTACTTTACTGCTTTATCACACGACTTTTACAATTAATTCTCTCGCCCATATCTTTGGTTCTCGTCGTTTTGATACAACAGATACTAGTCGCAATAATTGGTTTTTAGCTCTCATTACTCTAGGCGAAGGTTGGCATAATAATCATCATTACTATCCTGCTTCAGAACGGCAAGGTTTTTACTGGTGGGAAATAGATATTACCCATTACATTCTTAAGCTACTTTCATGGCTAGGAATCGTTTGGGATTTAAGAACTCCTCCCAGAAAAATCTATGAGAAGTCTCATTGTCTATCTACAAAGTGCTCGTGACGTTCTCCCCATCCTGTCTTACGACTGAGGATGGGGCTTCTCCAGGTCGCCCCAAAGAAATTTCCTGCTTCATTGGTCGCATCTAGATAAACACACTCGCGTATGATTATCCCCGAGAACGATACCTCCACAGGCAGTTTAGAGATTCCTGACGCCCCACGGAATCTTTGTACAAGGAACCAAAGTTCTGTACAACCCTACATACTGGTTTTACGCATTGATGGTTTCATGCACGAAGCAATTCTTCTCAATGCAACCCCATACCAATTGTCATGGTTCTGTACCGTCCCCAACGTATGCCCTTCGGGCACGCACTCGCGTTCGCACTGTTCACCTAGCACAGCTAGTCCGTTTGTGTCGAGTTGGTCAGTGGGAGCGCTGATACCATAATTGTAGCACAAATAGGCTACGATTATGGCAAGAGACAAGATATTTCGAGTTCGACTAACCCAGCAAGAATGGGACAAATTGGAGAACGCTGCTCAAAGAAAAGGAATTTCGTCAGCCGAATTGATAAGAGACTACATCAAGCGACTATCGACCCCAGAGATTGGCAATTCTTCAACCATCCCACTCCCTCTCAATCCCAAGGATTGAATCAGTCGGGGATGTCTTCATCATTGCTCCACCCGTCGCCCACCTTATGAGTACATTGAAGGTGGGGACTTCCGCGATACCGTTAAGAGCGGAGCAAGCCCGACCTGCAGTTGCCCCAGTTACCTTAAAGGTAAACATGGGGCGCTAAATCCACAGCATGACTATATCCAAGGAGTTTTCGATGAAGCCGTTAATTACTGTTGAGCGCCTCTGTCTGGCAAGTCACATTTTGTCGCTGGTGTTTGGATTGGCAGGATTGCTGCTTGTATTGCCCAATCCTGCCTTTATTGGGACCTTACCGCCCTTTGGTCAAACACTTTTTGGCTGGAGCATGATCGGAGGCGGCGCTGTCTACATTCTTTTAGGAACAGCTACCGTTGCGATTTATGCTTACCGAATGCTGGGTTGGCAAAACTGGCTGGGGTTTATGCTACCTGCCGTGGTTTTGTCACTGTGCAGTGAACTGCTAGGAACCAGCACAGGCTTTCCGTTTGGTCATTATCAGTATTTGAGCGGTTTAGGGTACAAAATTGCGGGATTGGTGCCATTCACCATTCCATTGTCTTGGTTTTATATGGGAATGTCTACCTATCTGCTGGCGCGAGTTGCGCTGGAAGCTAAGGGGGTTAATGGTTGGGTTAAGCAGCTGGGGGCGATCGCTCTGGGTGCCCTCCTCCTCACTGCCTGGGACTTTGTGTTAGATCCCGCCATGAGCCAGACCCCTTACCCTTTCTGGGAATTTCAAGATCTGGGACAGTTCTTTGGCATGCCCTACCGTAACCTGAGCGGGTGGTTAGGAACTGGGGCACTTTTCATGTCTGTGGCAGCCCTTTTCTGGCGTACCCCTTCAACGCAACTGATCCGTAATCAACTGCGGGTTCCGCTCTTCATCTACCTGGTTAACTTTGCCTTCGGAGCCATCATCACGATTAGTCAACTCGGCAGCCGATTCTGGATTCCTACAGCAATCAGTGTGCTGCTGGGTGTGGTTCCCGCTGTTGTCCTATGGTGGGCTGCCAAGTCAACTGCGGTAGTCCCCCCATCTTCCAGCTCACCCACCGTTGCTGCCCTATCAAAAGTTTGAGCTTCTTTGTTAGGAACCCAGGTTTATAGAGAAACTGGTTTCCTTGCTACCTTTACCGACCTGCGGCAATTTTTCTTTGTAAAACAGAAATCCGCTCTCGCGCTCCTGGGTGGCTACTTAAAAACGACGGTGAAGAAGACTGCTTTACCAATTTGCTTAAAAATGCAGGCATAGCATTAGGGTTATAACCTGCCCGTTGCATATACCGCAGTCCTTTGTCATCAGCGTTGTATTCAGCATCCCGGCTATTAGGTAGGTCTACAGCTAGTTTATAAGCTGCGGCAGCCACAGTACTTCTGTCTAAACCAGCCACAGAGGCTGCACCTTGAGCGAGTTGCGCTTGTCTAAGCTTCTTGATAACGTCGTCGTTGCAAATGTGACCTATTTCGTGACCCATAACCGCCGCTAATTGGTCTTCATTATCTACCGCATTAAGCAACCCTGTATGCACGTAAACGTAGCCGCCTGTGGTTGCGAAGGCATTAATGTTTCGGTCTTGAACTACATAAAATTTAAAAGGAGTTTGAGAACAGTCACTCGCTTGAGCTAACCGTTGACCCACGCGGGTAACATTATCATTGGTGCCGAGTCTATAATTACTGCGTACCTGTTGGTGAATCTGGCTACCCAGTTCGACTTTTTGCTGTGTTGACAAATTAGACAGTTGCAACAGCTGAACGCCATTAAAAAGTAACTCAGCCCAGGGAACCGCACCCACTGGTGTAGGAGTCACTAATCCCACACCTACAGCAGTACCTAAGCCAGCAAGAAAGAAGGCAAGACTTTTACGCAATTTAGAAAAGCGAGATTTCATAGTTAAAAGTAAAAAAATATACAGTGAAAAACTTTTATGGTGTTTTTTTAAAAGCAACAACTTTAATATCGCGCCTTATTAAATCTGTTTGAGCGAGATTTTGCTCAATCTACCTGTGATGTTTAGCTAAAATATAGACCAACATTTCCACCAAGAAAGCCACCACAAAGGAGGAATTTGAGTTGCAGACAGCACCGCTCTCAAAATCCTTCTCTAGAACGATGCTATATTTCTACACTTTTGGTATTACAAGCTCTTTTTCGGTAATACTTAGCGTCCTTAATACTATTATTATATGCTAAGGTTTTTTTCATTTGCATATACACCCATAATTAATCATGTTATATTTTTGATTGACCAATCAATCAAGGATGTTATGCCTCCACGCGACGAACAAGACTTTGAAGGGCGGCGACAGCAGATTATTGACGGTGCTTTGCAAGTATTTGCTAGCAAAGGCTTCGAGAAGGCGACCAACAAAGATATTGCAGCAGCAGCGGGGATTGGCTCACCTGGCTTGATATATCACTACTTTAAGGATAAAAGCGACTTGTTTGAGCAAGTGGTTGAGCAACGCCTTCCAGTGCTGCAATTGCTGATCCACAGTGAGGAGGACATAATGAGCAAACCACCGCAGGATGCCCTCACCATCTTTGGTAAAGCCTTTCTCAAAGTATCGGAAAACCCGACATCTATCGCGCTGATGAAGCTGCTGTTGGGTGAAGCGTTTCGGCAGCCTGCAGTTGCGGAGATAATTAACAAAATTGGACCGAGTCGTTCTATTTCTTTCTTAACTCGCTATCTGGCAAAGCAAATGTCACTTGGAGTCATGAAACCTATGAACCCAGCAGCAGCAGCTCGCTGTTTTGTGGGTCCATTTATTGCGTACATACTCACGCGTGAAGTATTCCAACAACCCGATGCTCAGCAAATTAGCTCTGATACGATGGTAGCAACTGCTGTCGAGGTTTTCCTGCAAGGCATGGTTTTAATCCCTGATAAGGATTCATACAGACGTTCTGCTACCAGCGCAGATACAATACCATATTCTCTGCCGCAAGGTGTGTTTGACTTGAATGAAAACGGCTACAACCAAGCTTGAAGCCAAATTTTTTTTTGGAGCAAAGTTGATTAATCAATCAATCAATTTAAAGTTTCTAGGAGTTCATCACTACCCACGGAGTTGTTATGACACAAACGCAGCCCAATCCTACCCATGACTCTAAACAGGCTCCCAGCATTGCTGACAACGACTTAAAGCAACCCTCCAAGCCCCAGCCGCCACCGCAGCCGCGACGACGCATTCCTAAACCAGTGCTGATTTTGGGGGCGATCGCCCTCCTAGGTGGGGTTGGATACGGAGTTTATCGTGTATTCTTTTATCAACCAGAGCCTGATGGTCTGTTTTTAAGTGGACGTATTGAAGGCTATGAAACCGATGTGTCTGCCAAAATCGGTGGTCGAATAGCCAACGTAGGCGTTAGGGAAGGAGATATGGTTAAGCCAGGTCAACTGTTAGTGCAAATAGACGACTCCGAATTACGCGCCCAACTACAAGGAGCTGCTGCCCGTGTACGTGCGGCACAGGAGAGGTTAGAACGCGCCCGCCAGCAGTTGCCCATACTCCAAGCACAGCTACAACAAGCTAATCTCACTACCCAGCAGGCGAATCAAGAAAGTAAAGGTCGAGTCGTGCAGGCAGAGAATGCTTTAGCAGCTGCGCGATCGCAGTTAGTAGAGGCTCAAGCAAACTTGAAGCTAGCACAGGCAAGACAACGGCGTACCAGTTCCTTGTATGCCGAAGGTGCTGTGTCAGCCCAGCGGCGGGATGAAGATAATGCTGCATTGGGTGTGGCACAAGCCCGCGTTGCTGCAGCCCAGCAGCAGGTTCAGTCAGCGCAAGGAACCCTAACCCAAGCCCAAGCCACTCTCAGCAATCCACCAATTCGCGCCGCAGCGGCATTACAAGTTGAAAAACAAATCGCCCAAGCCCGTACCGACATATCAGTCTCCCAGCAGGAAGTCCGCGACGCCCAAGCGACACAAGCGCAAACTCAAGCAAATTTAAATTACTTAGTTATTAAAAGCCCCTTAGCTGGTAATGTCATCACCCGTTCTGTAGAACCAGGCGAAGTCGTTGCAGCAGGTGCGCCACTGTTAACAATCATCAATCTTAACAATCTTTATCTACGTGGCTTCATCCCCGAAGGAGAAATCGGCAAAGTCAGAATTGGTCAGTCTAGTTTAGTGTACTTAGATAGTTATCCCAAGCAACCGCTACAGGCAACAGTCACTCGTATAGACCCCAAAGCCAGTTACACCCCAGAAAATACTTATTTTAAAAAAGATAGGGTAACACAAGTATTTGGAGTAGAACTCACCCTAAAAAATCCTCAAGGTTTAGCAAAACCGGGAATGCCCGCCGATGGTCGAATTCTTGTACCAGAAACGCAGCAAAAGCCTGCTTCTACTCAGCTTTCTCTGCCGTGGAAATCCAAACAATAATTCTCTCCTCTGCGTCCTGTGGGACAGGCAAGATGCCTGTCATATATAGCGCAATTCAATTGAATAAAGTAATTATCTGTGTCCATCTGTGGTTCATTCTTTCTTTGTGCACCTTACCCAATTGCAAACCGCTATAGCAATCCTAAATCATTCGTGAAATTCTCTTTTCTCTCTTTTCTTGGCGTCCTTGGCGACTTGGCGGTTCGTTCAAAAAATAATTTTCACAACTCAAATAGGATTGCTATATAGCTAGTCGTTCATAAAATTATGACAGCAACGCTCCAGACAAACACTCCACAAAAACGCACCAACTCTCCCGTCATCTCCATCCGGGACTTACAACACCGCTACGGCAAACAAACTGAAGCAGTAGCAGGTATCAACTTAGACATCTATCAAGGTGAGATTTTTGGGCTAATAGGACCTGATGGGGCAGGCAAAAGCACCACATTTCAAATTCTCTCAGGAGTCATGCCACAAACAAGCGGCATCGTCGAGGTACTCGATTCCAAACCTTGGGATGTGCGCCTGCAAATGGGCTACCTCACTCAGCGCTTTAGTCTTTACCTGGATATGAGCATATGGGAAAATTTGCGTTATGCCGCAGGCTTACGTGAGGTCACTGAAGCGGCTTTGAAAAGCCGTAGCGAACACTACTTAAAGTTACTAGACTTGGCACAGTTTAAAGAACGTCTAGCGGGACGCCTCTCCGGGGGAATGAAGCAAAAACTCGCTTTGTGCTGTGCGCTGATTCACCAGCCGAAAATTTTGTTATTGGATGAGCCAACAACGGGTGTAGATCCGGTATCGCGTCGCGAGTTTTGGGATATCTTAGCAGATTTGGCTGTGAGTGAAGGCATGACAACAGTAGTCGCTACCCCCTACCTAGATGAAGCAGAACGCTGTTCGCGGATTGCTTTGATGTATGAGGGCAAAATTCAGCAATGCGACACGCCTGCTAAAGTAAAAGCGAGCTTGGGCGTGCAACGGTTAGAAGTTTATATCCCTGTGGCGCAATTAGATAAAGCTGCAGACATTCTCAAGAATAACGTTGATTTACGAGATTTGGCGCAAGATGTGCAACGCTTTGGCGATCGCCTAGATGTACTTACAGCGCAGCCTAAAGAAACCAGTCACAGAATTGAGCGCGTCTTGCAGCAGCAACAGATTAAAGTTGAAAATCTTGCTACCGATACCCCAACTTTAGAGAATACCTTTGTTGCCCGGTTGCGGGAACTCAAAGGCGAAACTTCTACAGGCAATTATCCGCGAATTTTCCATCAAGAAAAATCTCAGGGAACAGCCATTGGGGCGGAAAATCTAAATAAAATTTTTGGTAATTTCCACGCAGTTAATAATATCAATTTAGACATTAAATACGGTGAAGTTTTTGGTCTTTTGGGGGCGAATGGTGCCGGAAAGACAACCGTCATCAAAATGCTTTGTGGCTTGCTGCCAGCAAGTTCTGGCAAAGTCAGTCTGGTAGGGGAAACGGGTCAATTACGCAGTGCCGAAGTACGTCAGAAAATCGGCTATATGTCACAAAAGTTTACCCTATACGATGACCTGACGATAGGACAGAACCTGGAGTTTTACTGCGGTGTTTATGGTATACCTCGCCGTCATCGACGAGCAAAGAAAAACTGGGTACTCCAGATGAGTGATTTACTAGGTCAAGAGGATAGGCTAACTGCGGACTTACCAGGAGGTTGGAAGCAGCGGGTGGCTTTTGGCGCAGCAGTGATGCACGAACCAAAAGTTGTGTTTCTTGACGAGCCAACTTCTGGTGTTGATCCGCTTGCAAGAAGAGAATTTTGGCGCTGGATCAACCAGTTTGCTGGTGAAGGCATGGCAATACTGGTAACTACCCATTATCTAGAAGAAGCCGAACAGTGTCACCGCTTGGGATTCATGGTAGCAGGGGAACTCGTAGCTCAAGGGACACCGCGTCAAGTCAAACAAGAGCAGCCAGGACAATTGGTGGAATGGGAGTGTGAGCAGGTGCAAAAGGCTTCGGATGTGCTCAAGCAGAAGTTGGAGCGCAGGCGGGTGTCGATTTTCGGTTCGCGTCTGCATACTATTCTAGATGAGCCGCGCATGCAGATTCCCCAAGTTGAAAATTGGCTCGTTAAAGCTGGGATAAAAGTGGAAAGCCATCGACAGATGGAGTTTTCGCTGGAAGACGTGTTCATTAGTGTGGTGGAACAAGCGCGACAGCGCGGTTTAGATGTGCCAAAGGATTAAGAAAGTCAAAAGTCAGGAGTCAAGAGTCAAAACATTTTAACTTTTTCATCACTCAGCAATGAGGACTTAGTATGAAACCGAAACGCATCTTTGCTCAGACTGTTAAAGAACTAACGCAACTGGGACGCGATCGCCTAACCCTAACACTAGCACTCTTCTTGCCGTTGATACTGCTACTGCTGTTTGGTTTTGCAGTATCCCTAGAAGTAAACAAAATTAACTTTGCCATTCAAGATTTAGACTTGACACCAACTAGCCGCGAGTATATTGCCACCTTTGAGCGCACCAATAAGTTCAATATAGTTGCTTTTGGACCAGAGGTTAATGTGCCGCGACTACTAGATAAAGGTTCAGTAGCAGCAGGTTTAATTATCCCTCCAGAGTTTTCACGCGACTTAAAACGGAGTGGACGTGCAGCCGAAGTGCAAATCTTGGTAGATGGTACCGATGCTAACACTGCCAATATTGTTAGAGGCTATGCCAAAGCAACGACCAATGCTTTTGTGGAAAATTTACGCGGTAGTAGTCATCTGCTTGTCAAGCTTCAATCTCGGCTGTGGTACAACCCCGGCTTAGAAACCTTAAAATACATTGGTCCTGGGGCTATTGCAATTACTGTCACCCTGTTTCCTCCACTTCTGGCTGGCTTGGCTACAGCAAAAGAGTATGAACAAGGGACTATCCTCCAGGTTTATGCATCTAGCTTAACAGGCACAGAATACTTACTAGGTAAAGCAGCAGCGTTTTGGCTGGTGGGTATGGCGGAGGTGTTGTTTGTCCATTTAGAAGCATGGCTGTTCTTCGGTTTGAGATTTGTTGGCGATCCCACACCCATAATTCTCAGTTCAATACTTTACATTGCTTGCGGTGTATTTTGGGGTATCTTTCTGGGCTGCAATACCAAAGTACAGAGTGCTGCAATCCAAGCAGTAGCCTTTACGGCATTTTTGCTGTCACTTCAATTATCCGGGTTCATCTACCCAATAGCTAATATTCCTATTGGCATCCGTTGGGTTTCCAACATTATTCCAGCTCGATACTACATTGAGTTAACTCGCGATGCCTATGTTCGCGGCGTAGGTTGGTTGGGAATCTGGTTTCAGGTCTTAGCTTTGACACTCCTTGCAAGCTTATTTTTCTTCTTGGCTTGGCGTAAATTGCAGAAGATGCAATTGGGAGCTTAAATCATTCAAAATTCAAAATAACAGCGCAACTCAATTGAATGAAGTAATTATTTATCTGTGTCCATCTGTGTTCATCTGTGGTTCATTATTTCTTTTTGTACCTTACCTAATTGCAAACCGCTATATTTAATATGTTTTCAAATTTAATAGACACCCTTTTAGGCAGCCGTTTTTGGGCGCTTTTCCAGAAAGAATTCGCTCAGATATTGCGTAACCGTCAGTTAGTGATTCAATTGCTGGTACCGCCCACTGTCTTTTTAATGTTGTTTGGTTTTGCTCTGAGTCCAGACTTCCAAAACCTTAAAGTTGGAATTACCGACTATAGCAAAAGTAGTGCCTCGCGTGAATTTGTGGAAATATTCAATCAGACTGATGCATTTGTGATTAGTCGGTACTATGCTAACGAAGAGGATATGGTTGCCGATTTGGCGAAAGGTTCCCTGACCGTCGGTATCTCTATTCCGCCAGAATTTGCTGATGACATTGCCAAAAGACGTACAGTCGAAGTGCAGGCGCTGTATGATGCTGTAGATGCAAACACAGCTAGTATTGCTTCTAGTTACATTAGCCAATTAGTCAGTGACTACAACTTGCGTCATAGAAACAAGGGTGGCAATGCTGTAGCCTTCCAGCGCAATCAGGTGCAGGTTCAGACTTCAGTATTCTACAATCCTGGGTTGGAAACTTCTTGGTTTATAGTCTCAGGGGTCTTTGGAATTTTGCTTACAGTCATCGGTTCTCAAGCCGCCGCATCATTGGTGGTACGGGAAAAAGAAGCGGGAACTATTGAGCAACTGATTATGACTCCAGCCTCGAACACAGAAGTCATTCTCGCTAAGGTGTGTCCGTTACTTGTTCTGCTTACCGTTGATGTTTTGATTGCTCTTAGCGTAGCAAAGCTAGCCTTTGGTGTGCCACTGCGGGGTAATTTACTTGTGTTCCTAATGATTGCCGTGCTTTACTTCTGGGTAGGTATCAGTATCGGCATCTTGATTGCTTCCTACTCAAAAAGCGAACAGCAGACACAGTTAACAGCATTCTTTGTCAACCCGCCCCTGACTCTTTTATGTGGAGCTACCACTCCCATTTCCTCGATGCCCACCTTCGTGCAATGGCTCACTTATCTCGACCCCTTACGTTACTTTATCGAAGTTTGTCGCGGGATTTTGCTTAAAGGAGTCGGTATCGAAACGCTTTGGCGTCAAGTATTAATTTTACTAGTTTTTGCTACAGTGCTGATGACCCTGAGTATTCGTCAGTTTCGACGGCAGTTAGGTTGAAACTTAAACATCCCCAATAGCATGAAGAGAGAAATTTAGGCAATATTTTTTAAAATTTGGATAGGAATTGCAAAGTTTTATATCTAACCTGATATAAAACGCTTCATACACAATGAGTAAACTTTACAATAACAACTTGGAAAAATTTAACATCATCACCTGAGGTCATTTCTATGGTTCGCGCCTACGCAGCTTTTCAACCCGGCGGAGAACTCAAACCCTTTGAATACGATCTAGGACCGCTTGGCAGTGAGAATGTGGAGATTGATGTTGAATACTGTGGGATTTGCCATAGCGACCTCAGTATGCTCAAGAACGATTGGGGAATGACTCAGTATCCTATTGTTCCAGGACATGAAGTGGTTGGCACGATCGCAGCCGTTGGTGATGCCGTGAAAAAACTTCAAGTGGGGCAACGAGTTGGACTGGGTTGGAATTCGCGATCGTGTATGACTTGCGAGTGGTGTATGTCCGGCAGCCATAATCTCTGCTTGACAGCCGAAGGTACTATCGTTGGTCGGCATGGAGGCTTTGCCGACAAGGTACGCGCCCATGAGGCTTGGGTTATGCCTTTACCTTCTGACATTGACCCTGTGAGTGCTGGACCATTATTTTGCGGTGGTATCACAGTTTTTAATCCGATAGTGCAGTTTGATGTCAAACCAACTGACCGTGTTGGTGTGATTGGTATCGGTGGATTAGGTCATATGGCATTGAAGTTTCTTCATGCTTGGGGCTGTGATCTGACTGCATTCTCCACTAGCCCTGATAAGGAAGCGGAAGCAAGAGAACTTGGTGCGAATCACTTCATCAATTCCCGCGACCCAAATGCACTTAAATCTGTGGAAAATTCCTTCGATTTAATTCTCTCAACTGTCAACGTTGATTTAGATTGGAGTACTTACATTTCCTTGCTACGTCCAAAAGGACGACTACACTTTGTTGGGGTGGTTCCTAACCCCGTTTCCAGCCTTGTTTTCCCATTAATAGCGGCTCAAAAGTCAATTTCTGGTAGCCCCCTTGGAAGCCCTGCCACGATTGTCCAAATGCTCGATTTTGTTGCTCGCCACAAAATTGAGCCAGTCATCGAAACCTTTAAGTTCGATCAGGTGAACGAGGCATTAGAACGGCTACAAAGTGGGAAAGCACGGTATCGGCTGGTGCTGAAACATTAGCTTGCAAGAGCCTCGATACGGTAGACACCAAAAGCCGCTCTTGTACACGCAAGCGTCAAGAGTGGTATTTATAGCGATTTTCGATTGAACACAATACATTTGTAGGGGCGTTCGCGCAGCGAACGCCCCTATCATTTGGTGTATTACATGTAAGTAAAAACCGCTGTAACTTGCAACACAGGAATCGCGGACTGGGGATAAATTGACCTTCACCTAATTAAATACGCACTCAAGTTACATTTTGTCAAGCATAAATTCTTCCCTCATTTGAAGGAAGAAGCAATTGCGGCAAAGCCTTACACTGAGTCAAGCAAAACCAAGCTGGCATGAAACGAGAAACGAGACATGATTCTCTAATTAACATTCTGTTACCCCTTGGATTAATCTTTGGTCTGGTTCTACTGTTGAGTCTCAATGTGGGACAAACTGACCAACAAGCAGCAGTGTTGGAAAGCCCTTTGGAGTCATGGCTAAAGGTGATTGTTGGTTACTTAGCAGCTGGGGCAGAAATTGCCGCTGCAGTGGTGATTGGTGGTGCGGTTTTTCGTGGAATTATTACTTATGTCCGGCAATTGTTTTCCCGCAGGACACATCATTATGATTCCACCGAATTGATCCGTCTAAAATTGGGGCGGGTATTGGCGTTGGGATTAGAATTTACAGTTGCCAGTGACATCCTGCGTACGGCAGTTGCGCCTACTCGTCAGGATATTCTAAACCTGGGAGCAATTGTTCTTTTGCGAACTCTACTGAATTATTTCTTAGAGCGCGAAATCAGGGAGGGAGAGCAAAGGCGTTTACCAGAACAGGAACGTACTGAGATAGAGATATGAATCAAAACTTTTCCAGCTTAAAACCCTTAGAGGGCGTAAATCGATCGCTCCGAACTAGGCTGGATCTCAAGGGTGAACTCGCATTGGCAACAGCGCCAACGGTGTTAATACTAACTGTGCTGGCTCTCGTCGAAGTGCTGAGTCGGCAGCACTTGCTGTTTGCATTACTCACTTCAAGTGCGTTTCTCATTTACCTTGACCCGCAGCACGGCACAAACACGGTGCGAACGTTGGTTCTCTCCCAAATGATGGCAGCCACCATCGGTTTAATAATGTACTCAATCCTTTACCCACACCCTGGATACTCTCTATTACCGTCGTCAAGTGAGCAGCATACTACCTAGAATAAAAAATCTCTGCTCGCTACATCTTTTTAGAGAAGTGAGCGACATACTACCTAGAATAAAAAATCTCTACTCGCTACATCTTTCTAGAGACTGACTTGACTTAGGTTAATATTTGATAGTTTATTATTCATCCATATATATATGTGTGCGACTGATTGAGCTAACACCGGAAATTTAACAGGAAATCAACCAAAGTAATCTTGGTTTTAAAGTCAATCAAGAGCGAGGAGTCTTAATTGTAGCTGTGGATCCCAATTCTGCAGCAGCCCATGGTGGTTTATGTCCTGGCGATATTATTACCGCAGTCAAAGGAGTTTAAATTCAAAACGCCGAGCAAGTCCAAGATCAAGTAGAAGCAATACCTTTAGGAAATACTCTTCAATTTTAAGTTAAATTTAAAGTTAACCGCAATGGTTTCACCCAAATTATCACAGTCAAACCAGAGCAATTACCAGCTGCTACCTCTAATTGAAAAGTAGACAATTATTAACTATTTAAGGCGCTATGCCAAGCCCAAAATGACTGAAGTAAGACTATTTTCAAAAATCAAAAGATAGTTTATCAGGCTTAAGGAGAACGAATATGTCAAATGACTTAAATTCATACCTACCTGTACCAACTAAGCAAAAATTTGCAGCCACCTTCGGCGTAGTAAGACCGATTAGCTTCTGGGTACAGTTAGCACTAGGCGGTGTTTCTAGCTTCGCTTTGTTCTTGGCAATATTTAGCCGTAGTTCCACTGTCCAAACAACGACGAATTCGGTCATGGGGTTTGGAGTCTTTTTTGGTATTATTGGAATTTTAGTGCTGTGTTTCAGGCTCTATTGGGTGAACCGCTACAGGCGTTTAGACAAACTTTTACAGTCCCCTAACCGTGAACTACATCCAACGAAAGAGGACGTAATTCAAGTATTACGCATTGGATTAATTGTCAGTTTGATAGGGCTATTGTTAGCTTTTTTAGCATCTGAAGTGACCGTTATTGCTGTACTATCAAAAGTTCTAGCTCTGCCTCAAGGAGTGGCAGTCTATAGACCTGAAAATGTCATTCGTTCCCTAGATCTTTTTGTAGTTTTGGCAAACGTCAATCTGATTGGCGCTCACCTTGTAGGAGGCGCTACTTCACTTGGGCTGCTTAACTGGTTAGATCAATAGTAAATAACGTGAGTTCGACGGAACTAAAAAATAGCAGGAGGTAGAGCAGTTGACACTCCCACGGCTGTTAAACTATTGCAAGCGGACGTTTAACGAAAAGCCGTGGGATTCTTGAATCAAAGGGGTTAGAAGCTGTCACTTAATTTCTGGACAAAGCTACCCACATCTTACTATTTCTCCACTTCCTCAATCAACTTATCTACACATTCCCTTAGTCGTTCTTGCCAGTCAGGGACGGCTTTAAGTTTCTCTCTTATTCCCGCAGCGAACATTGAAACACACAGGACGTTTATCAAATGGTTCCTCGTTTTGAGGCTTAAATCCTAACCTGTTTCCTTTTTTAAATGGCATAACACAATATTAACTATATATGTTACTATAGTAACATACACAAGAGAGAGGGCAATGTTGTTAGGTTTTAAAACAGAACTAAAACTCAATAAGCAGCAACGCATTCAACTGTTAAAGCATTGTGGAGTAGCACGTCATGCTTGGAATTAGGGGCTGGCTCTCACTAAGCAAATACTTGACCATAATAAGGTTAATCCTAAAGCCAAGATAAAGTTTCCTAGCGCTATTGACCTGCATAAATGGTTGGTAGCACTTGTAAAGAGCGAAAATGAATGGTATTACGAATGCTCTAAATCGTCTCCACAGGAAGCGTTAAGAGCATTGAGAAGTGCTTGGGATAGATGCTTCAAAAAGACTGCTGGCGCTCCACAGTTTAAGAAGAAAGGACGCAGAGATTCATTTACACTTGAAGGTACAGTCAAAATCTTAGGTAGCAACAAAATTCAAGTACCTGTAATCGGTGTTTTAAGAACCTACGAGCGACTACCGCAAGTGTTGACTAAATCTGTTACTGTTAGCCGTCAAGCTGATAAATGGTTTATCAGTTTTAGGTTTGATATAGAACAGCAGCAATCCAAACATACAGACGTTGTAGGTGTTGATTTGGGTGTTAAAAGCCTTTGCACCCTCAGCACTGGTGAAGTAATTCTAGGAGCTAAGTCCTACAAGAGGTATGAAGCCAAACTTAGCAGAATACAGTGGTTGAATCGCCATAAAGTTATCGGTTCAAACAATTGGAAAAAAGCGCAGTTGCAAGTTGCTAGACTGCACAGAAAGATTGCCAACATCCGAAAAGATACGCTGCATAAGTTAACTACACTGCTTGCTAAGAACCACGGTACAGTAGTGATTGAGGACTTAAATGTATCAGGGCTGATGGCTAATCACAAACTGGCTAAGGCAATTGCTGATATGGGATTTTATGAGTTTCGCAGACAATTGACCTATAAGTGTGAACTATATGGTTCAAAACTTGTTGTAGTTGACCGATGGTTCCCATCTAGTAAGACCTGTTCTAGCTGCGGAACCAAAAAAGAAATGCTTGGACTGGAGCAACGAGTGTTCAAGTGTGACCACTGCGGATTCAGTTTAGACCGCGATTTAAACGCAGCGATTAATTTGAGCAAAGCTGTCAGTTAGACAGTAATAGCCTGTGGACTGGTTGAAGCCGACTTCTCCAGAATGAAGCAGGAAATAAACGAAACCCAAAAAATCTAATTGGTACAAGTTATCTTTGGCGAGAATTGTCCAGTTATGGGTAGCTTTGGGTAGGTTTTATGTAACGGTTCTTGTGAACTTACCCTCCTGCGCGCATGCAAGACCCGTCTGCCCGACGGCTGCACACCCTCTGTTGAGGACGACTTGAGCGGCTGCAACATCTCTATTTGTTCCTCGCGCTTTCCATAGCTCAAAACGAGCGGATAACGAGCGATTATTCGAGTCGATTAAGTAGGTCTGCGTGATTACACAAACTTATGTAAACAAAAGTAACTTGACGTGAAACGCTTGTAGTAAGCGCTGTCTAGCCTGCGGCACGCCTGACGGCGAACGCGCTTAGCGCTTACTACAAACAAAAAATGTATATTTGTGCCGACCTACTTACTGCTCTAACCCCGCAAGGCAAATGGATAGACCAAAATATGAGTATATGAAAAATGGCATTTCTATTGGATATAAGCAAAGGCAGAGAACTGTTCTAGTTTTATCTCAATCTGAAGATTGACGTTTTCTACTGCTTGGATACTTAAGTTTATGGTTAGTAGGCTCACTTTATTTGATGGTCATGAAAGTGAGCAAAAGACTTTTTTGACTTAACAACGACTACATGACTCAGAATAATGCTATGAATTATCTTGTTGCAGTTCTACCAGACCGATTAAAGGCAGAAGAAGCTTACACTGCCCTAGAAAAAGAAGGCTTACCCACTCAGCAAATTGACATTTTAGGTACAGGGTACAAAAGTGCTGATGAGTTTGGGTTGATTGACCCAAATCAGCAAGCAAAGAAAGGTATGACTCGTTTGTCATCTTGGCTGATTCCCTTTGGTTTTGTTGCTGGTTACGCCTTCAACGTTTTGACGGGAATTGAAATATTTCCCATTGGCAATCTTGGCAATCACCTTATTGGTGGACTGTTGGGAGCCGCTTCTGGTGCTTTGGGTGCATACTTTGTCGGTGGTGGAGTTGGTTTAAGCGTGGGGAGTGGGGATGCTCTACCCTACCGGAACCGCCTTAACGCAGGGAAGTACCTAATTGTGATCAAAGGTACTGAAGAATTGACTCGTCAGGCAACTCGGATTCTGCGCCAATTTGAGCCAGAAAACTTGCAAGGCTATGCCGAGCAAACTTAAGATTTAGGCGGAGGACGGGGTAGGCGATCGCTCGTGGACGAGTATCACAACCTGGTGGATAAGTGTTTGAGACTCATAGACGAGTATCAGAACTTTGTTAATCAGTCTTTGAGACTCATAGACGAGTATCACAACCTCCTAGATAAGTCTTTATGACTCATAGACGAGTATCACAACCTCCTAGATAAGTCTTTATGACTCATAGACGAGTATCAGAACTTTGTTAATCAGTCTTTGAGACTTATAGACGAGTATCACAGAGGTTTAGAAAAGCTATAACAAAAGATATAGCAATCCTAAATCGTAAGCCCTGCGGGCTGCCTTCGGCTACGTGAACAACAAGATTCCCGACTTCTTCAAGAAGTCGGGAATCTAAGCATACCCGATTTTAACAAATCAAATAGACGATCCCGAATCCCCTAAATCGAGCTGTTACTTAAAAGAACTGGCTTGCGGAAATATCCGTTATTCCGAGCAAACCGTTCAGCCAGAATCTTTTGATAAACTGCTTCATAGCCATCAGTCATATTCTGAACACTGAAACGGTTCCAGACATTCTCCCGACAAGCAAAGCGATCTAGTTCAGCAACCTTGCTAATAGCACTCACACATTCTTCAACGCTGTTGCAGAGAAAACCTGTTTTACCATGGGTAATTATCTCTTGTGTAGAGCCGAGGTTCATCGCAATCACAGGGGTACCAGATGCCATTGATTCAACCATTACCAACCCAAACGGTTCTCGCCAGGTAATAGGGAATAGGGTTGCTACCGCACCGCCCATTAATGTATTTTTTTGCTGATGATTGGCTTCACCTAAATATTCAATTTGCTTGCCATCAATCAAAGGCTTGATTTCACTTTCATAGTATTCCACATCAACGACATCCACCTTACCTGCCATCTTCAAGCGCCAGCCTGCTTTTTTAGCAATTTCTATCGCCAAGTGCGTTCCTTTCTCTGGAGAAATCCGACCTAGAAACGCTAAATAGGGTGGCTCTTCAGGTTGGACATAAAATTTATAGCTGTTGACATCAATCCCGTTGTAGACTGTTGCTACACAGTTCAGCCCTAGCCTTTGTTCTCGCTGTGCATCGGAAATACTGACGTAAGGTTGGTTTTTTGCATGTTTAAATATCTTTTCGTTGTCAGGAGTAAAAATTCCATGCAACGTGTGAACAGTGGGTGTTTTTACCAGCTTGGCGTAGGTCAAGGCAGGAAACCCGATGTGGGAATGAATAATATCAAACTCTTCAGCTTGCTCATACACCCTTGCTAAGTTCAGCATATCGTACACGCTGTGTTCTTTCACAGTCCGATCAAGTCGTAGGGCACAGGGATGGACTGATTCAAGCTTTGCCAAACTGATGGAATCTCCTGATGCAAATAGCGTGACTTCGTGTCCGCGTCTTACTAATTCATCAGTTAAAAGTCCAACGACTAGCTCTATACCGCCATAAGCTGGAGGTGGTACTCTCTCCCAGAGTGGAGCAACTTGGGCAATTCGCATCAAAAACCTCCTAAAAAGTCTAAAAAGTTAAATTTTAAATTCAAACTGCGGACTTTCTCACTAATGAATGATTTCCAGCTACTCAACTATAGTGAGAGCTAACTTGGTAGACAAACCTGAGTAAGAATTTAATAAGCACTTTATTCTGTTCATTTAAAAATTGTCTTTCTATCTTAAGTAGGGAACTTAGTGTCTAAGAAAGAAAATAAACCTTCAATGTTAATAAAAATTATATTTGCATTTCTTCCATCGAAAGAATGATTGTCATTGATCCCAAATAATAGATATTGCCACATCTATTATTTCTACTTACTAAGGAATAGAACAATAGGAATATCAAAGAGGTTTTTTTTATTATTTACAACATTGTCAATAACCTTTTTGGATAATTTTAAAACTTGTATTATTAATACCAATCACGTCGTTTCTCCCTGCAAAACCCTGCTGATATCGCTAAAATAGTCTTATCCACAGAGCATATTGTGGCTGATCAGCCAAAACCAAAGGGTAGAAGTCCTGGGGAGGTTGGTAGTGTTTGATGAAACTTTGATAAAAAATCGGCAATAGTCATATAGACTTCGGTTGTCATACCATAAAGGCTAAGAGAACTGAGGAAAAGTTATTAATTATTGCCTAATTTCTATAGCGTATATTCGCTCTTTGCAATAAAAATCCGCTTTCAAACATCTGCATATGAACAAACCAATTTTGTGGCTGAGCGTTTTTCTTGTGCTTGTTGGTTACTGGGTTTTAGTTAATTTAGTAATGTCAAGCAGATGAAACTGTAGGTTGGTTTTTCCATCTAGGAAAACCCATTCTTGTTTGAGCAAGTTTGGTCAAACAAGGGTAGTGTGAACTGGAAGCATTCTTGCTTGTTCTCTCTTTTTTCTTAAATAAAAGTTTCTTGTGATTGATTCTTAAAACAATGAAAAGCCGTAATCTGAAAATTTTTCAGACTGCGGCTTAAATATTTATATCCCCATTTGAACTCTCAGTTATCTATTTTATATCAAAAATGTCACAATTATAGTAGGTGGAAAAAGTGGGATTTGTAGCCAGTTTTTATATTTTTACAAACTGAAAAAGTAGGAAAAGACGAAACCTAGATGTAACTATATATTTAGTAAGCTTTTTGAAAAAAGCGCCTTGTTTATTGATCAAAAAGGTGTAAGCTCATGTTTCGAGATGACAGCTAACCTAATCGGCAAACTGAAGGTAAGCATCGCAACAAAGTGCATCGACCAAATTCCCATTTTCAATGCGATCGCATTCTGGCACTGGCACCTTTGCAATCGCCTTTATGCGGGGCAAAGCCCCGGAGCGTAAGCGCAAAGCGTGCCGTGCCTCCTGTCTCCTATGTCCTGAGCCCTTCGGGCACGGCTTGAGGCCGAACGGACACGCACTCGCGTTCGGAGACGCTGCGCGAACGGAGGACGCACGGTACAGGCGGTAGCCGTGGCCGTACCCACTGGGCATACGCGCAGCGTGTCCGTAAGAACTTAGGGACTCACGCGAGTGCGTGTCCTCTGGACTCAGCTGACTTTTCACGTCATGTGGAAAAGTCCACAAAAAATCTAACTTTCTTTCCCCAAAATTCCTGCGTCTCTCTCCTTATAGGAGAGAGAAATAGAAGCGAGGTTTTCGGTGATACCGTGAAAAGTAAGCTGGACTCAGGGGGAGAAAAGCGCGATTGCGCTCCGCGCAGTGCCGTAAGCCCTTCGGGCACACTACGTGAACGGCGCAGCCGTGCGGCACCGCGAGGGCGATCGCCCCGCCAATTAACCAGTTTCTCTTGCGTAGCGTCCCATCACTTCTGCTTTATCCAGCACATGACCCTCGATCGCCTCTATCACCTGTTCTTTGCTTGCTCCTGGTGGTAAATCAAGCGGTTGGTCTAGCGCAAAGATTTTGAAAAAGTAGCGATGAGCACCGTTTTTGGGTGGACAGGGTCCGCCGAAACCTAACTCACCAAAACTGTTTTTTCCCTGTCTACCACCATTTGGAAGTGTCGGGTGGTTACTAAGTCCTTCTGGTAATTCACGGCTATCAGCAGGTAAATTGTAGACAACCCAATGGGTAAACGTTCCGTCGGGTGCATCGGGATCATCGACAATGAGGGCAAAGCTTTTTGTTCCTTGAGGAGGTGCTTCCCACAGTAGAGGAGGAGAGATATTATCACCATCGCAGGTGTATTTAAATGGGATGGTGCTACCAATAAAAAAAGCTGGGCTTCTAATGTCCATATTTTTTACCAAATTTTTCTGAAATTAGTTATGGCGGTTTTCATTTAGTTGAATACACGTCTGGGTGATTTGAATGTGGTAAAATATAAGACCGCGACAAAAAGTAAAAAGTATCAATCCTTATCAGGGATTGAAATAAGAGCGGAGCAAAAGACGCCCCACTCTTAACCGTTTCTTGGAATTTTGAATTATCTACGATTTACCTGAAGGGTCTGCTGCGTGAATTAATTCTGGCTGTTGACTCTCTGGACGTTGAATGATCTGGTCAGCCGTTGGTCTGTGCTGTCGCTTGAACTCACCGAGTTGCACGGGCTGACCTGTTTGTGCTGATTGGTTAATAGCACGAATGATGCGAATATCAGCTAACCCTTCCTCACCAGAGGGTTCCGGGTCAATACCTGTGAGCACACAGTCTGAGAAGTAGATAATTTCTGCAGCAAACTGGCTTCCAGCAGGAAAAGATTGTTCCTGCGTCTCATTGTTGATGGTAATTTGTTGCTTCAGTTCGCCCTGATAAGAGTATGCTGAATCCATCCGCAAGTCGCCTTTTGTGCCTGCAACCACCAAAGTGGAAACTGGCGCAGCGCCAAAGCTAGAAGTGAAGGTTGCCAGTCTCTCTCCAGGAAAACGCAGAATAGCGCTGGTCATTTCGTCGGCTTCGTCAAAGCGCTTCTCTGGTTTACTGGCGCTGAAGGCAACGACTTCAGTCGGTTCATCTTGAAATAGATAGCGGGTAGCATTGATGCAGTATATCCCCATATCGTAAACAGTACCGCCACCATTAGAGATTGGTTCTAACCGCACGTTCCCTTCAACAACCTTTTGAGAAAATACAGAGTTAAAGATACGCGGCTCACCAATTTTGCCTGAATTAACAATTTCTACCGCCTGCATATTTGCTTTGTCAAAGTGCAAACGGTAGGCGATCATCAGCTTGACATTGTTTTCAAGGCAAGCGCGAATCATCTGTTCGCACTCTTGTTCGGTGACTGCCATTGGCTTTTCGCAAAGCACATGAACACCTGCCTTTGCCGCCCGCACAGTATAATCGCAGTGGAGATGGTTAGGCAGCGCAATGTAAACTGCGTCTATTTCGCCACTTTTGAGGCAGTTATCATACTCTTCGTAGGCGTAAGTCTTGACTCCATACTGTTTGCCGAGTTCCTCACGCTTGATTGGATCTTCGGAAAATAAGGCAACCAGTTGCGAATTTTCCGTGTGGGCAAAAGCAGGAAGGACATCTTCTTGGGCTATCCAACCCAGTCCTATGACGGCGTAACGAATGCGCTTACTGTTTGTCACTGTCATTGGTTAACCTCCTGATAAACAATTTGTTTGCTCTAAGAGTGTAGGAGTTTGAATTTCCCTATACGATGAGTTAGATGAGGAAAATGCAGAACAAAGGCAGAAGAATAAAGAAAAAAATAAGTTTATTTTTTATTTTTATTCTGAATTCCTACTCTGTGGTATGCTTATTCTTTCTTGGTCAAAATCCTCCTAAGAGATGGTATGGAGAAAAAAAGAATTCTTTTCTTGGTAAATAAGCGCCAATAAATAAGCGCCAATGTTACGTTGGCGATATTGTGTGTTCTGCGTTCTTTTTAAAGTCCTCTCTGCCTTCAAGGCTAAAAACTTATGACTTTAGCTCCATCCTCCTAGTGACTGAGAGGTAGCAGATTTTCAAAGAAACCTTAATTCTATTTAAAATGCTGCGTTATAGCAGAAAATCACTCTCTTTTGAGAGATAATATTTACGACTTTAGATAGAAGAAAATTTTTTAAGATTTTCTAATATATAAAGTATATTACTTAACCTCATCAGATAAGTTAACACAGTTAGATAGTACTATGAGTGCAAGCTGAGCTAATATAGCTTAGTTTGCCTCAAAGTTTCATTCAAGAGATAGTTACAACACAAAAAAATCACCTAAGCGCTAAACAATATTAAGTTGTAATTGAACGTTGATGCTGCAAAAACCAGTCGTACAACATTGGATTGTTATAAGTCTGGGTCCATGAGTCGTGATCAGCTTCCGGATACACTGTAAACTTCACATTATTTGCGCCACAGTTTTTGAGTGCTTGGACCATTTTTTCAGATTCCCTTAGTGGCACAATGCGATCGCGTTTTCCATGAAATGCCCACACAGGCAGATTTTTTAAACGATAAGCTTCCTGAGGGTTCCCACCACCGCAAATGGGTGCTATTGCTGCAAACCTATCCGGCTGATCTGCTGCTAAGTGCCATGTGCCATATCCACCCATGCTTAAACCAGTTAGGTAAACCCGATCCAGTGAGACGTGGTACTGAGCAATAACGTCATCTAAAAGGGCACTCAACAGGTTCACTGACCAGCGTTCACCAGGCGGACACTGGGGAGACACAGCAATAAACGGGAAATCGGGCTGCTCCTCCACTATCCTAGCGATACCATTCCTTTTCACATCTTCTAGGTTAGAGCCTCGCTCACCAGCACCATGTAAAAACAAAATCATTGGTAAACGAAACTCTTGTGCTTCATAGCTTTTAGGCAAAAACAGCAAATAGTTATAGTTATTAGTATTCAGAATTTGCCGTTGTGGCGATGTTTGATGCATGGGCTGATTAGCGTATAGGAACAGCAATTGTGTAACTTGGTCGCTGTGAAGCTTCTCGTTGAGTTTTAACCAAGCGCAAGTCACAATCTACATATAAATGCTCTAAAGAAAAATTAGCCAAGTAGGTTTTTTCATATTTCTTTACAGTATTTCTGTCCAAATTTTCTAATTTGAGTGTCTCAGGTAAGTTTCCTTTTTGCAAGGCTGGCTTAACTTTCGTGTTGACGACATCAGTAAACCAATTCTCTGCCTCGTCAACACTTAGAGGAATTTCTCTGTTCCTAAAAGCTTGGAATATGCCAACATTTTGAATCCACCATTGATTATTACGGACTTCATATTTTTGCATCACCATAAAGTCGTAAGCAGGCAACCTTGACGAAACCTTTTTCCAGAAAGAAGATTCATGCCCTGGTGCATAACGAGCAATATTAGCATAATAACCATCGTCATGAAAAATTTGATAAGATTGCTCACGTATCCGCCCTGGCAAATTATCATGAAAAGGTATAGTAGACCAGATTGGTACCCAAACACCAAGGACAATCGGCAGTTGCTCTTCAACGATGGGAAAAGGGTTGCGTTGGCTTAACTCTTCAAAATAGGGACGCTATTCGTTTTTAGAAAAGATAACTTTAGTACTTAAAGGTTCTGTATCTCGACCTTTCACCATATTCAAAAGTTCATTTTTGATTTCTTGCGTAGTCCAAGAGTTAAAATGTTTTGTGATTATGTTTACCATAATAATTAGTTTTTAATTTATTTTTAATGACTTCATTTTTAATTAACAGTTCTTGATAAATCTGTTATGAGGCTCACTTCTGCAATAAGACAGATGAAACATCAAGAGCGAGTGAGCCTCATTTATGATGGCTAGCTGACGCCATTAGTTACTACCACCAAATCCTATTTCCATTTTCATCGACTCTTGCTTGGCGAATGACATCAGAAATTTCTTCTGCATCCTTGACATGGTGGAGTGCTTTCTTTTCACCATTCGGGTATTCCACAACAAAGTAGGTGGGTACTTTAATCCAGTCACCTGTGATATCAGGTTGGTCTACAGCAACCTGCTTAGCCTTTTCTTGAACTGTTTGGGGCTTCTGGGCAATTGCGTCTCCGGGATTCACAGTTAAGTTTCTTTCCTTAGCTGTAGGCTCTTCTTTCGCGTGCCAATCAACACTAACTGGCTGCCTAATTTGATTTTTTTCTAGTTGATTAGTCATGGTTCTATCCAAGATTTTTGCTTTGACAATTCCGGCTTTCCTGAAATTACTCTAGACAATCAAAATCTGGATTTGCTCTTTCGTCAGAAGGACTTTTGAATTCATCGATCTCTTACAAAAGTTTTGTACCTTCTGACTCGAAATCTGAAGGTATACTAGGAAAGTCAGTAGAACAAGGACTTTCTATTTGTTAGGGTGCTACTCATAGTGTTGCGTGTGTAGACGCAATTTATAAGGACTAGGTACTTTTGCCAAAAGTCTCTTCAATATTTTTTATATAAAAAGTTTTATATACAATCATAAATCTCTACATTTTTTATAATTATTTTACATAAATCTTCCTTCAGTAGGCTGAAAATACGCTTTGAGGAAGAGGTATTGATTTGACGAACTATCATTAATATAAATAGAACCAAAAAAATATTTTGAATCTGCTTAAGCAGTGTACAACACAGTCCTTTTTGTTATTAGATTGCACCGCTATGTTCCTTCAAGATTTAATGCTTTGTTTGCAGTTAACAGTTGATAACTGTAAATCCAAAAATTCTTCCGAGTGTCTCCTACATCTTCCCTGTGGTTGTCTTCATCCAGGAAAACAGCTTTGCTGTGAGAATTGTGAATATCTTGAGGCTTGTCTATCACAAAAACAAATGTTAGAGCGGAAGCAAGCCGCCCGTGTTGAAGCAGAAGCTCTCAGTAGGGTGTAGGGGGAGAGGTTATGCTCAAATGAGCAGCGCAGAAACCAGAGATAGAGGATTGACTATAAAATTAAAATGTGGTATAATAGCGCAGATAAAAAATAAGTAAAAATAACAAAACGTGAATACAAGTCCATTCCGGAAAAAACCGCGTGCCTTTACATGGCAGGCGGTTTTCTCACTACTGATATTTGTTTTCATGTATCTACCGATACTGGTTCTTGCCTTTTATAGTTTCAACTCTTCGCCCTACAGTGCAACTTGGCAAGGATTTACCCTGGAATGGTATCGTAAATTGTTCAGTGATGAGCGGATTTTATCAGCTCTACAAAATAGTTTGATAGTAGCTTTGTGTGCAGTCGGGATTTCAGCAGTGTTGGGAACTTTGATGGCGGTGGGGTTGGCACGTTATCAGTTTTTAGGTAAGAGCTTGTATCGTGGTATTTCTTACTTACCATTGATTATTCCCGATATTGCGATCGCCGTTGCTACCTTAGTTTTTCTAGCGGCGTTTGCCGTTCCCCTCAGCATCTGGACAATTGTTGCAGCTCATGTGGTGTTCTGTCTTGCCTACGTTGCTCTTGTTGTGTCTTCTCGACTCACTAACTTAGATCCCCACTTAGAAGAAGCAGCACTAGATTTAGGAGCAACACCAGTGCAAGCCTTCATCAAAGTCTTATTACCTGAGTTAATGCCTGGTATTGTCGCTGGTTGTTTGCTAGCTTTTGTCCTCAGCTTAGATGACTTTCTCATCGCCAGTTTCACTGCTGGTAGTGGTTCCAACACCCTACCAATGGAAATTTTTAGCCGCATTAGGACAGGAGTCAAACCAGATATCAATGCTCTGAGCGTTATTTTGATTTTAGTGTCTGCGATCGCTGCTCTTGTCGCTGAATTAATTCGTGCTTCAGGACAGAGAATAAATACTCATTAGTCACTAGTACTAGCCGTCACCTGTAGGGTGGGCATTATCTACCAACATTTTAGAATCTGTTCTCGAAGATAAGAAGAATGCCCACCTTACCCTGATTCATCTCTAATACCGAAGTAAATACGGTTACTCGCCAAAATTTTGTATTCTTGTTCAACATAACTAAGTGATAATTCATCCAAAAGACAGATGGAGTGATTAAGCAAAACTACATCCTGGAGAGAAGAAATTGCATTCCTACACTTCCTAGAATGATGCCAGTGTTAAATGCGGAGCTTACTTTATGACTTATCCAAAAGACCAGGAAACAGAAAACCGAGAAGCTGACGAACAAAACGCTGTTGCTTCCGGTGGCGTTCAAACCCCTGTTGATGAGGAAAAACGCCATACTGGCTCTGGTAATAACGAAACCAATGCTACGCCATCTTCAATACCAGAATCTGGTAACAGCGATCAGTTTACTGAAGGCGCTGGCAATCAGGGAACCGAAAAGCGTTAAGTTTCAATACAACTAAAACCAGTTGTCTTCCAAAAATGACAGGTGGAATGGTGTGATGCTAACCGCATCTTTTTCCACCTATTTTTTTCTTTTCACAAAGTAGCTTTTGATGCTTTATTGTGTTCAAACACTATTGAAAATCTTTTCTGTTAAGAAAAGGACAAAAGGGGCGAGCACAAGGAGCGCCAGCGGGGCGTGCTCGCCCCTTTTTTCAAATCCCATGCTCATACAGAGTTGCGTTCAATTTTTAATTTTTTATTCTCCGAAGGGGTCTACAGTTTTTTTGCATAATCTTTTATTTAAAAACATCAATAACGTATTTGTAAGAAGCTTGAAGCAAATTTTATTGTCTCAAAATTTTATACTCTAGTATATACAAAACTCTTCCACTCAAATTTGTCTTATCATACTCTCGAATAATTTGCCCACCAAGCTTTTCTGGGATTCTTCGGCTGGGGGAATTTGCTTTATCAACGTCATAGATAAGATATTCGTAATCTAAGTTCTCATCAGCCCATTTTTTCAGTGCAGTAATAGCCTCTAATCCATAGCCCTTACCTTGTGCAGATTTTTTTAGCCAAATACCAAGTTCTGGATGTTTACTGCGGAGCTCGTGAATTCCAGTACATCCCAAAAATTCTTGGGAGTCTTTTTTTAAGATAACTAGTACAAGATTATTTCCTGTTTTCATTTCGCCTAGAGAAGCGTTAATAAATTCTTCTGTTTCGGCAAGATTGTGAGGTGGGCGAGGATACATATAAGTCGTAATTTCTTTTGTGAACTCTCTAAAAATCTCTTCTTTGTATTTCTGTGATATGGGCAGCAACACAAGCCGATTTGTAAATATTTCTACTAGAGACAGTTCCATAGTCTGTAATTCTCACTCATTGTGTAACTGATACCATTTCTTTATGAAGTTGAGCTTAATTCAACTGAACTGTAGTCCCCCCGATGGCTTGCAGGGACGCTCTAAGGCGTGCGCTTTGCGCATACGGCGATAGCCGTGCGTGACCGTACCCACTGGGCCGGGGGGTAATTATTGAGCGCATTGTTACAGAGAATTGGTATGAGTTTACCAATTTCATCAATGACTCGCCCTGATTATTGAAAATTTTTTTTATTTATAATGCGATTTAGTATTTGATTTAACAAAAGCGGAGAAAATTTTATCTGAACTTCAACAAAAAAAATCTAAGTTTTGTCATGAAAGAGCTAAAGTTTTGTTAAGATGCAATTGCTGGTATTCTACAGACGGAAAACGCCAATCACGGTGTGAAGAATATAAATGAGTACTAGCACCATTGAGTTGAGTAGACAAAACAATGACCACTTACATTTTCTTTGATGACGCCCTCCGGATGCTTGTAAACGCCTTCTTGGCTTCGGTATTCCTACTGGTTGCCTTTTCTAGTTTAGGTTTGGCAGTTATCGAAAGTTTTGAAAAAGCAGGTATTGGCGTAGACGCGAAGCGCCTTCACTAAGCCAAGCGTTTGCGTAGACGCTTTATCCACAGGGGCTTTCCCTACGGTAATTCTGATCACCTCAAACCAAAAATTTACTTGTTGTCAAGAACCATCGAGTCCAAGTGTTCGCTTGCCAAAAATCTTGGGAACACTGAAGCGTAAAAGTCTCACAGCGTTGCACAATGACCTGAAATTGACCTAGGCACCAGTGCGTGTACCGCTACACAGAGGCAAGCGAAGGAGTCAACTACGATGAGTTTATTCGACAAGATGTTGGGTGCACAAAGCCAAGTCGAAGAAGCACTCAATAAGCGCAGAAGCTATTGCTGCAATGACTTTAACTGCAACAACCTCAGACGGAAATCTTTCTGTAAAAGCAGGCGCGTGGTATTTTCTCCGTGCTGTCTCGTATGAAGCTTTTCAGAAGCTATTCCAATGATGAGATGAACAGGATGTTTGACAAACTCTTGGGCAGTTTGAGGCGGTATGCTATAAATGGTTTGTCTCATTCAGCAAAAGAATCCTCACCCTACGACTTGGAGGAAGCAGCTTTTGCGGTAGCCACAGACCTGGTTTTAGCCAATGGTCTTTTGACTCAACAGGAGTAAGATTTTTTAAACGATTTGTATCAACTTTCGGGAATTTCTGCTGCCATTACCACACAAATTGTGCAAGCGATGTGGATCAAAAATCGGGGATAGCGCTTGCCAATTATCAAAAGCCCTTCGTATCAAAATGAGGTGTGGGATGTAGGGTGTACGGAAATTCTATATTGGATCTGGGGTAGCGGTCATTTTGCAATCAGCGGCTATCTTGACAATCAAAGGAAAGCAGGGGCGGTCAAAAAATCCTCCTCTGCTTCGTTCTTATGAGAAAATTTTATAAATTTTGAGGCTGTTTTTATTCTGATTTGACAAGTATATCTGAGTATAGTAGATTCATTAACTTTATATTCTCACCAAAAAAAATATAAAATTTAAGGAATTTTGTCCTTGTCGCACTTGCAGACGAGGTGTCTCCTTGAATCTAAGCAACAAATTTTGGAATCCAAAAACCCTAGTGTTATGCCTTGTTCTGCCACTCTAAGCCAATTGGTTGAAGTTCTATCTGCAACAGCAGCAAACTTATCTGAAGCTGATGAAGCACATTTGATCTGCGGTATACAGACAGATTCCCGTATCCTCAAGCCTGGTGAAGTGTTTGTGGCTTTACGCGGTGAAAAGTTTGATGGACATAATTTTGTCCCAATGGCGATAGAAAAAGGTGCAATGGCGGCGATCGCTGATTTTGAATACGGCAATTCTGAATTTCCTGTGTTGCAGGTAAAAGACACGCTAGAGGCATATCAAAAAATTGGCAGGTGGTGGCGTGATCAGTTTTCTATTCCAGTGATTGGAGTCACGGGTTCTGTAGGCAAAACCACAACTAAGGAACTGATTGCGGCTGTGTTGGCGACACAGGGACGAGTCCTCAAGACTTATGCAAATTACAATAACGAAATTGGAGTGCCGAAAACTCTCCTAGAACTTACAGCAGAACATGATTTCGCTGTCATTGAAATGGCGATGCGGGGAAAGGGACAAATTGCTGAACTCACGCAAATAGCCCGTCCAACGATTGGTGTGATTACCAACGTGGGGACGGCGCATATTGAGTTACTTGGTTCAGAAGAAGCTATTGCCTCCGCAAAATGCGAGTTATTGGCTCAAATGCCTGCTGATAGTGTAGCTATTCTTAATCATGACAACCCCTTGTTAATTGAAACGGCGGCGAAAGTCTGGCAAGGGAAAGTTTTGACGTTTGGTTTATCTGGCGGCGATATCCAAGGAAAGTTGATTGATAGCGAGACGTTGGAAGTGGCAGGAATGCAATTGCCTTTACCCTTGAGTGGACGACACAATGCAACTAACTATTTGGCAGCTTTAGCAGTGGCGCAAGTGTTGGGCATTGATTGGTCATGCCTGAAATCGGGTGTGATGGTGGATATGCCAAAAGGGCGATCGCAGCGTTTTACTTTACCTAATGATGTGGTAATCTTAGATGAAACTTATAATGCTGCACCAGAAGCAATGCAAGCAGCCTTACACTTGTTGGCAGATACGCCAGGAAAACGACGCATTGCGGTGTTGGGTGCGATGAAGGAATTGGGAGAGCGATCGCACTTTTTGCATCAGCAAGTTGGGGAAACAGTGCGAAGATTGAATTTGGATGCTTTGTTGGTTTTGGCGGATGGCGAAGATGCCAAAGCTATAGCCAAAAGTGCTGAAGGTATACCATCTGAGTGCTTTGCAACTCATGCAGACTTAGTTGCCTGTTTAAAAACTTTTGTGCAAGAGGGTGATAGGATTCTTTTCAAGGCAGCGCATTCAGTGGCACTAGATAAAGTAGTGAATCAGTTCCGTACGGAGTTTGTCAACTAAGTACCCCACCCCTCAGGGAGTACCAAAAAATAAATTATCCATTCTGTAGGGTGGGTTAGGCGCACGACACTTGAGGTTTTACATTCAGGACTTGCATTGCGCCGTAACCCACCAATGTTTGGCTCACTACAAATTGGAGATTTTTTTAATTGGAAGTCCCTTACCCCAAGACGTGCAAGCGCAGAGGGGGTTTGGCGAGTGACATCCTCCTACACTCCGCTATCGGGTGAGTGTAGGCTTCCCAACCTCGCGATTGAGATTTCCTGGTTGTTTCCACCTCTAGGGTGTTTCACCACTTACCTAGAGCAGCCTCATGACTTACTCCCCGGCAGATCGATTGCCCAGGCGGTTTCCGTTCCGCACAGCCCGTGCGTACTGACTACCAATCGATTGATACGAATTGGAGTACACCTATGTACTGTGAAGTTTTTACCCAACTACAGAATTGGGCACATCTCACCCAAAGTTTTTAGCTGGAACCCCCTAACTTAAATTGTCTAGGTTCAGACCAGTTTATGCCGTTTGCGCTGTTCACCACGTTGCGGGAGACGTGTTCGTTTGAGTCAAGGCAACCGTTGGTTAGACGGTTTATTAATTTTATCATTTCTGTTAGGAATAGCAGCAAACGTCGCCAACACAGAAAGTTAATTTTAGGGATATTGAATCCCATAAAATTAACCTGGGGGAGTCCATGTATCCCACGCCTCCCTTACGGGTAGGGCCTAAGTCTTATAGCTCCCCCAAGCCCCCTCAAAAGATAAATTGCACATGATATCAATATACCCACATCTTGCACCAGCTGCTTTATTGCAATTTTTGTAGTAAGGTGGGCACTGCCTAACTTTCCTCAAACCCTTATTTTTACGTTGTGAACAGTGCCCACCCTACAGTTATTGAGAATGGTGCAAGATTTCAGTATAGTTATGAGTTATAAGTTATAAGCTATGTGTTGTATTCCTAACTCATAACTTTTAACTCTTAATTTTGTAATGAGCATCAACCTACAGCTAGAAACGCAACGTCTTATTCTCAGGGATTTTACAAAATCAGATTGGCAAGGAGTGCATAGCTACGCCTCTGATCCAGAAGTGGTTCGCTATTTGCCTTTTGGTCCTAATAGCGAAGAAGATACCAAGATTTTTTTGCAAAGAGAGATTAAAATACAACGGCAACAACCCCGTCAGCATTTTGCTCTAGCACTGACTTTAAAAGATGATAAACAGTTAATTGGTGCTTGTCGTATTAGCGTGACAAATCCAGACAAGCAAGAAGGTTCGATTGGATACTGTTTAGCTAAGGAATTTTGGGGGCAAGGATACGCAACGGAAGCTGTAGGGAAGCTCTTACATTTTGGTTTTCAGCAACTTAATTTACATCGGATTTTTGCAACGTGTGACCCGAAAAATGTTCTCTCAATGCGAGTTTTGGTAAAAAGTGGGATGCGTCAGGAGGGGTATTTGCAAGAGTATGAATGGGTTAAGGGTGAGTGGCGAGATTCAGTGCTGTATGCCATGCTTGAGCGTGAATGGATACAGATGCAGATTCGTAATGTTGAGTAAAGCTGTTATCTGAATTTATCGAACCGCCCTACGCCGAAGGCGCATGCCCAAAGGGCTTTAGACGCCAAGAACGCCAAGGAAGAATATAGGGTGCGTTAACGCAGTAATGCACCGTATCTGAATTTATCGCGCAAAGACGCAAAGGCGCAAAGTTTTTCTTAGCGTCTTGGCACGCCAGTCGTCTCAACGGGACGGACAGTTTCTCCCGGAGGGAAACCCTCCTCAGAACTCTTCAAAGTTAACAAAAGCTTCTAAAGCTGGTGTCTACTCTTTGCGTCACTTCTCCCCGTTCTACCCGCAATAAGTTTTCCCTGGCGTTGGCGATGGTGACATAAGAATCAGGACTCTTGTTGCTCACCAAAATTAGTATTGCTCTTCGCTACATATAAACATTAGATCCACGCCGTTTCCTCTAGATATCTATGAACAAATGTCACAGCCATAGCACCTTCACCAACGGCTGAAGCAACTCGCTTTACGGAGCCATGCCTAACGTCGCCAGCAGCGAAGGAACCTGGAACACTTGTTTCGAGAAAGATGGGATCTAGGTAGCTGTCGCCAGCTTCCCCACAGCGGGTGCGTTTGGATCAGACCTGAACGTCGGGCGCAAGGAGCTGCAACACCTGCGCGTGTGTCATCACAACGTCAGGGTCGCGCTGGAGGGCATCATAGTACTGTTTTTCAAAGCCAGCGCCCGACTCGGACGGGTTGAGCAATGCGCGTGCTCGTTCTATGAGACTACTAGCATCGTTTGCCGTCATCGGATCGTCCGCGTCTAGTAGCTCGTCAATTTGGACCACGAGTTCGGAGACAGGGTGAAGCCAGGCAAACCACTCGTGTTGGATGACGAGTTGTAGAAGTTCTCCGCTCGAAGTGACTCGCCCGTGGAACCGCTCATAAGAGATGCGCTCGGAGTCCACCAGCGCCTTATGGAGACGGAGAAGCCCGTGGCGCAAGTCGTTCAGGTGCGCTCGTGTGAGATCCTCAGACGAGCTGGTGGGGAATATGGACTGATCTGTCATGGTAGTAAGCACCTTCAAAGTGTTTATTCGGCTTTCAAGTAGAGCTATTGCTGTAAAAAGCACTTTGTGCTAACTCTCAGGCGAAAGTTCGGTAGTTTGTCACGAGTCGGTTTAATACAGATTAATCTACGTCATGGCGCGATAAGCCGGGTACAGCTTGCGGCAGAGCCGCTCGCTAAGCTCAAAACTCTTATTCAGCCATGAACTTACGACAACTTTATTATTTAATGGAACTCGACAACTAATTTAGAAAGATCAGAAAGAATGGAGAGAATAATGCTTTCAGCCTCTGTCACGGCAACTTTATCCTTTAAAAAACGGCAAACAATTCCTTTAAGTCACAACTCTTGAGTTAAATCACCAAGGCGTTCGTGACTTTTGCGCTGGTTGGTAGAATGGTTTCTGGTTTGCCTGGTACCATAATCTATGACTCCACAAGCGCTCAATAAATTCTTGTGCTATGTTTCAGCCTATCCATTACTATGCTGAGGGGTTTGAGCGTAGCGTCTTTGAAACAGAACTGCCCCTACATTTGCCAGCAAACAGGTGAGTGCTAGCCACAGCAAGATATAGGTAGGAGCCATCACTACGCCAGCCAAAAACCAAGTATAGACGTGCAATATCATTATGAACGCAAATATGCTACCTATTGCGGATGCTTGCCATACATAATGTGACGGGCGACGGAGTGCGGCAAAAGTCATAGCCAAGATTGTGGCAAGCAAGTTGGCTGGCACTAGAAATGCACAAATACTTACACAGTTGGCGCGGGAGAACTCAGCTAAGCTGTTAAGGTCAAGCATCAATTCTTGGGGATAATGTCAACATTTTGTACAACCTTTAACATATTTCTAAAATAGTGAAACATACCTTAGTGTATACATTTAATATAATAACGACTAAATTAACATAAGTTTAGATAAGTAAAGTATTTTTATCGTTATTAGCAGAGTCAGTGCGGCTAAACCCAGAAAGGATAAGCTTTTCTGAGAAATAGTCATTAAATATTTTAATTTGAATCTTACTTGCAAAAGTTTAAAAAAATGTAAAGTTAAAAATTAAAATAACTCTATCAATAATGTGAATAAAAATCTTATCAGCTTCAATGTAGGATCATCACAGAAAATATAATAGATATAATAGATTTCCTTCATGTCCCTTCGCACATACGCCATCTTAGGAACAGGTGCATTAGGCGGGTTTTACGGTGCTAGACTGCAAAAGGCTGGGTTAAACGTCCACTTTTTGCTACGTAGCGACTACGAACACGTCAGCAAACACGGTTTAGTTGTTGAGTCTGTTGACGGCGACTTCACCTTAAGGCAAGTCAATGCCTACTGCGATGTAGAAAAGATGCCTCGATGTGATGTCGTAGTCGTTGCGCTGAAGACAACGCAAAACCATGTGCTGCCAAAGTTGTTACCCCCTATTGTTAAGGATGATGGGGTAGTACTGGTGTTGCAGAATGGACTGGGAGTGGAGGCGGAAGTCGCCCAAATTGTCGGTAATGATAAGGTTATTGGTGGGTTGTGCTTTCTGTGTTCAAATAAAGTAGGATCAGGACATATCTGCCACTTGGACTATGGACAAATTACCCTAGGCGAATATGCAGCTGACTATTATGCAGCTGGTATCACAGAACGGATGCGGCAAATTGGCGAGGATTTTGAAAGTGCTGGTATCCTGATTGAATTAACTGAAGACTTGCTGCTGGGGCGTTGGAAAAAATTGGTATGGAACATTCCATATAATGGGCTTTCTGTCATTCTCAACGCTACAACGGCGGAATTAATGGCAAATGTTCACACCTGCAAGTTAGTGGAACAGCTGATGTATGAAGTGCTGACAGGGGCGAAGAATTCAGGGCGCATTATCCCTGATAGCTTCATTCAAACAATGCTCGATTACACCGTGAAGATGAAGCCCTACCGTACTAGCATGAAAATTGACTATGACGAACGCCGCCCTTTAGAGGTAGAAGCGATTTTCGGCAACCCGTTACGAATGGCACAAGCTGTAGGTGTCGATTTACCGCAAATTTCTTGTTTATATCGGCAACTCAGGTTTTTGGATGACAAGCAAAAAGGGGGATGAGGGAGATGAGCTGAATTATCCTCACTTCCCTCATCCTCACTCTTTAACGTACTGACTCTGAAATGACAGCTACTGCTAGCAAACACAATAGAAGAATTCCCACTCGCAAAAACCAACTTCCTACTAAAGGTAGTAGCATGGCGGCGATGTGCAAGATACCAAAACTCATTGACATTACGTAGGCGATCGCAAAGGCGAATATGACAATTAAGAAATATTTGAGGCACTTGGAAGCCAACTTGAGAAGGCGACTATGATCATCGGTGGTGGTTTTCATGGTTCTGAGAATAGCTAGATATGTGCTGTTAACGTTTGAGACAGGTAAAACGCACTTGTTATTTCCAACTTTGGACATCAGCTTGAGTCTCAGGTTGAGAGTCGATGGTTTGACGGTGATTGCTCACGACTTTGATCGCTAGCAGTAAGCAGACAACCAGGGCTGCTATTACAAAGAAATTGCTAAAACCATTCCGGCGAAAAAAGTAGTCTTGTCCGCATTTGACGCACACCTGTCTGTTGGGATTGTAGGGATCGCTCCTGAACGGACAATGATCATGCTCGCACTCATTATTGCAAATAGGGGTCATGTTACAAGGCTCCTAAATGGGAAGTAAAAACGTCCACATTTTCAGAATGACTGAAGCAATTAGCCTTGAAAGCTCACTATACGGCTCAATTTTTTGGCTCAGTTGGCTCGGTTATCACGTTAGTTGCTCTCGTGTTCGATAGCAAATGTAACATAAGAAGAAATATGATGCGAAATTTTTGAAAAATGGCGGATTCTGTTAGGGCATCTACACCAGGGCTAGAAATCGTCGAGCAAGCCAGACTGAGAAGGGGCTGGAATAAATACGCTGATATTTGGTGCCAAGCTGCACACACTTCTAAAGCTACTTTGAAGCGGTTTTGGAGAAGGGAGCCAATTCATAAAGAGACTTTTATCAAGATTTGTGAAGCTGTAGGGCTGACAAACTGGAAAGATATTGTTGATCGCTACGTTAAGAGCACTGAGCTAGATCCTGATTTTGTTGGACGTTCCGAAGCGATCGCCCAACTTCACAATATGGTTAACCAAGCTGCAAAGATTATTGTCATCCAAGGTGAAGGCGGCGTTGGCAAAACAAGGCTAGCTCGCAAATATTTTGAAACTCAGGGTTTCAAATTTTTAGAACTGTCGATGGCAACGGAACCCCAGAACATCATTTCTGTAGAGAGCGTAGTTGAGGAATGGTTATGGCGAGACTTTGATGAACAACCAGGACGCACTCTGGGGATCAATTTGCAGAGACTGAAACGGAAGCTTCGAGATGAAATGAGAAGAACCCGTATATTAATCGACAACCTCGAAACTGCTTTAGATATAAACGGAACATTCATCCACCCTCATCGCCATTATGTAGAATTATTGAGAGTCTTGGCAGATCCAGCAATCAATTCAGTGACACTCATTACCAGCCGCGAACGCCTATGTGAAGTGAGTGTTGATGTGAACTTTTATATGCTCAAGGGCTTGGAGCAGTCGGCATGGAGACAGTTTTTTGCCAGTCGCAACATTAATCCTAATCCTGATTCTACAGCGCTACGTGAAATATGCAGAGCCTATGGGGGCAATGCCAAAGCAATGCGAATCATCAGCGGTGTCATTTGCGCAGATTTTGAATGTGATATAGATGCTTATTGGAATGTCACTCACGATGATTTGTTGATTGAACAAGAGTTAGAAAATTTAGTTGTCAGTCAGTTTAACCGTCTGCAAGAAATTGATCCTGAAGCATATCGGCTCCTCTGTCGTTTGGGATGCTACCGCTATCAAGATGTGCCTCGTGTACCTATTGACGGGCTTGTTTGTTTGCTGTGGGATGTGCCAGAGTCGCAACGGCGGCGGGTGGTTAATAGCCTGCGCGCTCGGTCTTTAGTAGAATGCCGTCAAGGAGAATACTGGCTGCATCCAGTCATTTTGACGGAGGCGATCGCCCGGTTGCGACTGAGTGGAGAATGGGAAACAGCGAACCGCAAAGCTGCTGATTTTTGGACAAATAGTGTAAATACAGTTCAAGGCACAAAAGATGCATTGACAGCCTTGGAAGCTTACTATCACTATGTAGTCATTGAAGACTTTGAACAAGCAGCAGATGTCATCATCAGACAGAGAAATAATAAATGGGGAACTCATGAATCTCTGGGGCGATCGTTTTATAAACGAGGTTTATTAAAACCAATGACTGCTGCAATAACTGAGATATTAAACAAAGTTAATCCAGGGTATCGCCTTGCCAAACTTTATCATACATTAGGTGCTATATGCTGGCTAAAAGGTGATATTCACCAAGCTGTTGATTATTGTAAGCAATCAAGAGAAATAGCGCTCACTTGCTTGCAATCAATCGGACAAGAAGATGATAATGAGACTGTTAAAAAACTTCAATTAATAGTCATAAATTCGTTTTTAACTATAGGTATTTGTCAAATTGGTTGTTGGGAACTCGAAGAAGCAGTAAATACTCTCACGCAAGTTGTTGAGCTTTGTGAGAAACTCGACTATGAGAAATATGCTCCATCTGCTTTGTTTTACCTAGCATTTTTAAATTCCTGTTTGGGACGAAAGGAAGAAGCAAGTGAGATTGCTAATTACCTCTACAATAGACTACCGGAAGAAGGGCTACCTTCATGGGTGACAGAGTATAGATTATTTTACTTATCCCTAACGTTTAAGAATTTAGGAGAAATAGAAAAATCATTTAAAATATACCAAAAAGATATTTTTTATGCTGAAAAAAGTCCTTATACTCAAGCTAAAACTAAAGCTTTAATTGGTTTAGCACAGTTGTATCGAGAACAGGAAAATTTTGAAGAAGCAGTGGCTTGTCATGAAAAAGCAATCAAAGTTTTAGGTGAAATAGGCGCTAAATGGGATTTAGCCGAAGCTTACTTTCAACTGGCATTAACTTATCAACGAATGAGGGAAGTTGTCAAAAGTAGGGAAAATTTTGAGAAGGCGATCGCCCTCTTCAACGAAATGCAAGCACCCAAACAAGTTGAGAAAGTACAAAAAGCAATGGAGTCTCTATAGAAATAATCAGTAATAATGTTAGTAAATGCTGTTAAGGAGAATAGATAATAATGGTATCTACAGTTATTTCAAATGTATCAAAATTTTCCTTAGAAGACTGGATGCAGAACCCCCCTGAACCTACAGAATGGGTGGATGGGGAATTATTGGAGAAAAACGGAGTGACACTCAAGCATGGTAGGATTCAAGCAAATGTAGGCTATTACTGGAGAAATTACAAAGACTCCAGCGGACACAAAGGACAAGTTTATACAGAAGTACCTTGTCGTACCAATAAGCAGGGACGTGTTCCTGATGTTGCTTATCTCACACCAGAACTTATCAATCAGTTTGGCGAACCTGCTGTGTTACCCCAAAGTTTTCCACTCATTGCTGAGATTGTTTCCCCAACAGATTTGGCTCAAGAGGTTATTGCGAAATCTCAAGAATATTTGCAGTTTGGAGGCGAGGAAGTTTGGCTGGTGTTTCCTGAAAATCGTTGGATTATTGTGATAACACCAAATCAGCGACTTGTGTTTATTTCTGGAGAGGTTGTCAACACTCAAACTGTGCTTAAAGGTTTTAGTGTAGCAGTTGATGAATTGTTGGCTTGATTAAATTTTTTGCATTAATTATCATCGTTTTATAAGTTCGTAGTAAGGACTTTAGTCCTAGACTCATAAACAGCGCTTAAGCGCTCACTATGAACTTATAGTGGTTTGCAACCCTTCTAAGGTACACCAAAGAAATAATCAACCACAGATGGACACAGATGGACACAGATAAATAATTACTTCAATTTCCAAAAGTCCCAAAATATATATTTGTAAACTACGACAGTAACCGCATTGGTCGCTAGCTTGAACACGAATTTTTTCTCTTAGTGTTTCTGATATCCAGCCTGAACTCATGCATCTAAAGGTTCCCGCAAGCCTCGTTGAACTGCTTCACGTAATGCTTGAGCTTTAAGTAATAGCTTTTCTTGATAGACTTGCATTAGAGCCAAGAGTTCAGAATGCTCAGTATTGGCAAGTGTTCCAGCTTGTTGATTGTATAGCAATTCGCTTAACCTTTGGTCTTGTTCTGGTTGCATCTGTAATTCCGTGAGGGCGATAACTTCTTCATCAGGTAAAGAAGAGAAAGAGAGAGTTTCTTTGCTGTCAATTGGTGTAGACTGGGGACTGACGGGAGACAGGGAAAGTGCTATTGCTTGTGTCAAAATATCAACTACAGCGCGGTTAGTGAGTTGGGCAAAATGTTCGGCTTTTTTGTAGACTTCATCTGGTAAGTTCAAGATAATTTGAGTAGTCATAGGATTTCAGGCTCTTCTGCTATGCTAGTGGTACTTTCTTCCACATTATCTTCCACATTACTAGTTCTCTGCCGCTTGGAAAATCTCTTGTGCATCTGTCTCCCTCAATACTAATCCCCACAAGGTAGCGCAGTTTCCACAAAACGCCGGACATAACCGGGTTGCAAGCGACGCAATTCTTCGTGCTAACGTTGAATGTTAAGTTGGGGAAGTTGCGATCACGCCCCGGCGGGCACTCCGTGCCATCGCACGTCTCCACCTTGACCAAAAAAACTTTCCTCTTGCTGTTGCAGTACTTCTACTTTGGTTCTAAATATCATTAGAAAAGTTCCTAAACCGACTTGTCCAATCACTTTGGCAACTAATCCTGGATGTGTTAAGCCAGTTTTTATCAAAGTTTGCGTCAGTGCGGGAAACTGCACCACATCTTGCAAAAATGGTTTGAGTACAGGTTCACCGAGTTGTTGCATTTGTTGAAACACCGCAGACAACAGTTGGTTAATTTGATTTGGATCAATTTCTTGATTTAGATCAACACTCATTGCTTTTTGGAATAGCCAAGTCACAGCTAAACTCGGTTGATATGGTTGCAGTAGTGCTAGAGACCAGAACCGTTATCAAAACCACAATGTAGAGACGCGCCATCCCTTGGTTCTACAGAGAACGCGAATCCCACCAAAAATCCTTAACAGCAACCGTATTGACCTATACCCAATTCTCCAAAATGTGCAGGAGAGCGCCCAAAGTTGAGTTTAACTAAAAACTTGTCATAGCGACATGGGTGCAATACCCCAATACGTTTGGTGATAAAAAATTTGCTCTTGAAGGCAAGCAGGGGGCACAAAAAGAGAGGGGCGTAAGGTGCAGGGGCGAAAGCGATGGCTGGGCATTTTATTACTTGTAAGTACCTCACCCTCTTTTTTTTGGCAAAGTTTTTGTTAAAAAACAATTTTTTATCTTTGATTTTATTAACTGTCTTAACTGTCTTAACTGTCTTAACTGTCTTAACTGTCTTAACTGTCT
>NZ_CAWUDP010000045.1:0-83670 GCF_963920835.1 Scytonema sp. PCC 10023 | reverse complement strand
AATTAAGAATCAGAAGGCAAAGCTAAAAACCTCTGATTCCCAACAGTGAATAAACCTATCTCACTGCTACCAATTAAGAATCAGAAGGCAAAGCTAAAAACCTCTGATTCCCAACAGTGAATAAACTTATCTCACTGCTACCAATTAAGAATCAGAGGAAAGGCAAACAAGCGATTACCTTCAGTTCAAACACAATCTGAAACTCAGGAGAAAAAGAATGTCTAACATCAACAACCAAACCCAAGACCTTTACAGCATCGATGCTGTGCAAGACCTTTCCCATGAAACTGCTGCTGCTGTTTCTGGCGGTGCTGCATTGGAAGTCTACGATGACAGCGATTTTAGCAACCTGTTATTGCAGACAAACGATGGTACTCCATATGTGGGCGACGATGCAAATGACCGTATTAGCTCGATTGTAGTCAACGAGGGTCTTTGGAGATTCTACACAGATCCTCAATTTCAGGGTGATTTTGCCGATTTGGGACCAGGACTTTATCCAAATATTGGTCTAGGTATAAATGATTCAATCACATCCTTCGAGAGGATCGGGTAGGTTGAGCTAACACTTTCAACGATCCGATCTCATCTATTGTGATTCTTGAAACTTAAGTCCTCAAAACTAAAAGAGAAAAAACGCTCTCACCTTCGCTTTTAGCTGAGTAACGCTTTTTCTCCCAGTTCCAAGGGGCGAGGTTGCTTTCGCTCCTTATTTTTTCATAGATATTTAATTTTACCATGAGATATCAGGTTGTTCTCCAACACAGTGAGGAAGACTGTGGTGCTGCAAGTCTTGCCACTGTTGCCAAACACTACGGGCGCACCTTTGCCATTAGTCGGGTGCGTGAAGCAGTCGGCACCGGATCACGGGGAACCACACTACTAGGTTTGAGACGAGGAGCAGAAACTCTAGGATTCCATGCTCGTCAAGTCCAAGCCACTCCAGAACTGCTTGAAAAATTGAATGAAGTCCCAATGCCCGCCATCATTCACTGGAAAGGCTACCACTGGGTAGTATTATACGGGAAAAAGGGGAAAAAATATGTCATCTCTGACCCTGCCGTCGGCATCTTGTACCTCACCTCCAAGGAGTTAATCGCGGGTTGGAGTGATGGCGTTATGCTGCTGCTGATGCCAGACGACAGCCGCTTCTATGAGCAACCAGAAGATAAAATTGGCGGTTTTGGGCGCTTTATTGCACGTGTTATGCCATATCGCAATCTTTTGGTTCAGGCGATCGCCATCAACTTTGCCATTGGGCTTTTGTCCCTGGCCTCTCCCTTAATGATGCAACTCCTCACCGATGACGTACTCGTGCGAGGAGATACCCAACTGCTCACCACCGTGGCAATTGGAGTCATTGCCATGAACTTATTCCAAAGTACTATTGGTTTGGTACAGTCTCACCTGATTGGTCATTTTGGGCAACGCTTGCAATACGGACTTATTCTAGAATACGGACGACAACTGTTGCGCTTACCCCTATCATATTTTGAAGCACGTCGCAGTGGGGAAGTTGTTAGCCGCATTGCCGATGTTCATACCATCAATGCCCTCGTTTCCAAAATTGTCCTCGGTTTACCCAGTCAATTTTTTGTGGCTTTGGTTTCCTTGGGCTTTATGCTCTTCTATAGTTGGCAACTCACTCTAGGTTCCCTCGCCGCCTTTGTCATTGTCACTCTCGTCAACCTGCTTTTTCTCCCCGCTTTGCGCCAGAAAACCCGCAGCCTTATTGTCAAAGGCACAGAAAACCAAGGCTTTCTAGTCGAAACCTTTCGCGGTGTTCAAGTCCTCAAAACCACCCAAGCCACAGAACAAGCTTGGCAAGAGTATCAAACAAATTTTGGTCGCCTTGCTAACTTAGGCTGGACTACGATGAAGCTAGGACTTTACAGCCGCACAATTACTGGTATTCTTTCCAATTTGACGAATATTGCCTTACTCTGGTTCGGCTCGCACTTGGTGATTAATCAAACATTATCCATCGGACAACTGCTGGCGTATAACGGCATGAGTGGCAGTTTTCTTGGCTTCCTGGGGTCTGTAGTTGGGCTAATTAATGAATTTATCACTGCTCAAATTGTCGTCCAACGCCTGACAGAAGTGATAGATGCTACCCCAGAAGACGAAAATGACTTGAAAAAGCCGATTGCAGAGATAGCTGGTAACGCAGACATCACCTGCACTAACCTCAACTTCCACCATGCAGGTAGAGTTGACCTCCTGCAAGATTTTTCCCTAACTATCACAGGTGGTCAAGTCATTGCCCTGATTGGTAAATCTGGCTGTGGCAAAAGTAGCCTCGCCAAATTGATTGCTGGTTTATATTCCTCCCAGTCTGGCAATATCCGCTATGGAATGTACAATCAGCAAGACCTTTCTGTGGAATGTCTGCGACAGCAGGTGGTACTCGTGCCTCAAGAAGCTCACTTCTGGAGTCGTTCCATCATTGACAACTTCCGCTTTAGTTATCCTTTAGTTACTTTTAAACAAATTGTCGAAGCTTGCCAGATTGCTGGTGCAGATGAATTTATTAGTAAATTGCCTGACAAATATCAAACTGTTTTAGGAGAATTTGGTGCGAATCTCTCTGGCGGTCAAAAGCAAAGATTAGCCATAGCTAGGGCAATAGTCACTGACCCTCCCGTACTTATTTTAGATGAATCCACTGGTGCTCTCGACCCGGTGAGTGAAGCTCAAGTACTAGATCAACTGCTTTCCCACCGACGAGGCAAAACCACAATTATGATTAGTCACCGCCCCAGAGTCATCCAGCGAGCCGATTGGATTGTCCTGCTGGAGGAAGGACGCTTAAAAATCCAAGGCACACCAGAGGAACTGCGTCATCAAAGAGGCGACCACTTAGACTTTTTAGACGATGTTGCTCAACCAACGAATGGTTTGATGATGAAAGCTTCTATTTCTCATTCTAACGGAAAATTCCATGCAATTAGTTAAACCCATTGATGAAACTGATAACTGATATAGAAATCCTATTGGATTTTTGAAACACAGGTAAGGTGGGCACTGCCAGTCAGATCCTCCCCACTATATGAAGGTTTTAGTGGCAGTGCCCACCCTACTACTCTGATAACTGATAACTGTTAAACTAACTTGAATTATGATTAGTAACTCCAACTCAGACTTTCTGCCTCCCCCAGTTCAAGACAACGAATTTCTCCCACCAATGAGTTCCTGGGTTACTATGGGCGGACTGGTGATGGTCGGTATTTTGGGAATCAGCATCATCGTTGCTTCTGTCGCTAAATACAAAGTCACCGTTAAAGCACAAGCACTCGTCCGTCCGGCAGGTGAATTGCGGATTGTGCAAGCTGCGACTGAGGGTCAGGTTATGCACATATCCGTCAAAGAAAATCAAGTTGTCAAAAAAGGAACAGAGATTGCAACTATCGATGACTCTCGCCTGCAAACCAAAAAGAGCCAACTACAAAGCAATATCCAGCAAGCCGAGTTACAAATTGTTCAAATCAACGCTCAAATTAGTGCTCTTAATAACCAGATAGCAGCAGAAACTGACCGTACCAAGGGGGCTGTTGATTCAGCAGTCGCTGAACTCAGTCGCCGCAGTCGCGATTATCGAGACAGGCAAATTACCAGCAACAAAGATGTAGAAGAAGCCGAGGCGAACTTAAAGCAAGCCGAGGCGGAATTGCAAAAAGCACAAGCACAATTACAATCAACGCAAGCGAACTTCAAGTCAAGCCAAGCTGCGTTAAATGCAGCCAAATCAAAGCGGAACCGATATCAGAGCGTAGCCAAACAAGGAGCGCTTTCTTATAATCAATTGGAAGAAGCACAACTCGTCGTTGACCAACAATCGTCAGCTGTTGAGGTGCAACAAGCAGCAATTGAGGTACAACTTCAAGCGATTGAGCAGCAAAAACAAGCAGTTTTGGCTGCTAGAGCAAAATGGCAACGTGCTCAAGCTGCTCTTAATCCTAGTAAAGCAGAAGTGGCGATCGCCCAACAAACCATTGCCCGAGAACAAGCCACAGGAAAAGCCACTCTCGCGACACTAGACAAAGAACGCCAAGCCCTCATCCAGCAAAAGTTTGAAAAAAGTAAACAGCTAGAGCGAGATTCCCGTGAACTCCAACAAGTGATAATTGACCTCAGCCAAACTACCATAACTGCCACATCAGATGGTATAATATCAAAACTCAATCTGCGGAACCCTGGTCAAACTGTGCGTTCTGGAGAGGAAATCGCTCAAATTGTCCCCAGTAATGCACCTTTGGTAGTCAAGGCAGCAGTACCACCCCAGGAGAAAAGCAAGTTGAAACAAGGTCAAAAAGTACTTTTGCGGGTTTCTTCTTGCCCTTATACAGATTACGGCACTCTTAAAGGTGTCGTCAGCCAGATTTCTGAAGATACCATTAAACCTCAAAATAATAGTGCGACTGCAACTGCTGCTGCAACAGGTTCAAGTCAGCAGGGGGGCGCAGTTGGTACTTTCTATGAGGTGACGATTCAGCCAGAAGTTCTATCTCTTGGCAAGGGTAAAAACCAGTGTCAAATTCAGGTAGGGATGGAGGGTAGAGCTGATATTATTTCCAAAGAAGAGACTGTACTCCAATTCTTTTTGAGGAAGGCAAGATTGATTGCTGATTTGTGACCAAGAAAGAATCATCCGCTACTAATCATTCGTCAGAATATTAAACGCGTTTTCTCGTCATAAATCAAGAGTTCTCGTACAGCCGTATTGGTAGGCGTGCCCCCGAATTTATTTGTGGAGAAAAAGAAAATTTTTCCACCTCGCAAATCCCCCGGATTCCCCTTGTGGGGATATCCTCGCGCTGCGGTTCTGCGTTCTGCATTCTTCTTAAGTTGTTAAATATTCCAGTTAGCGTCTTCACTACCAGAGATAAGGACAAAAGATCAGGTTTGTTTACTCACCTTGCTTGTCTAAGCACAAACCTCTCTACTGATTACAGCTATTTTCAGCTCATTGAACCACAGATTTTGTAGGGGCACGGGATTGCCGTGCCCTACCCCGTGGTTTATTTACTTGAAAACCGCTGTAATTGGTATGCCCTGATATTTTTATTCACGTAAAGAGTGGGTAGCAGTGGAAAATTCTCGACGGCGTTGGATAAACAATATAACAACACCACTTGCAACCACAGCAAAAGTTGAGGGAATAAATGGTAACCATACCCCTTGTTTTAAAATGGCGATGTTCCCAGAGGGAGCTGCCCAAAGGGCGATGGGCAAAGCCCCGCCAAGGGCGAACGCACAAACTCCATATAAAATGATAACTGTCGCAAATATGGCGCATCCCTTATCGAGTAGCGATGCTCCCAAAGGGAGCCGCGCAGAGCGCGAACGCATACGCCAAACAATCAAACCACACACACTCGACCATCCCCATATCCAAACAATATCGCCCCAGAAAGGCAAAACCCCAAGAATTGGACGTTCGTCTAAAACTGCACTCAGAATTTGGCTGACCATTTGCGCTTGTATAAATATGCCTGGTATTTCCTGGTAAGGTTGCTGTGCAGCAGAGTAGGGAGTTGACCAAGTATCGCTGATAGTGTTAGCTGTCACCCCAATGAGAACTACCTTATCTTTGAGCCAATCAGAGTTAACTTTATCACTCAATATATCTTCAAGAGAAACTCTTTGGTAATCTACATCACGATAATTAATAAGTATTTGAATTCCGCCTAAATCAACTCCTTGTTGATAGCCACCACTCCGACCAGGCTTTAAGCGTTTAAATACTTTAGAACCAAACTGTACATAATCTTCATTTAAATCAGGTTGAATATTTTCGTAAGATAAATAACGAGCAGCCAATTGCAACGAAAGTGAGTAAGGCGTTGTACAAGGAGACGAAGGCTCTTGTCGCATCATCAAAATTTGGCGACGGACGATACCATCTGGATCTTGGATTGCATCGGTAAAACCCTGACGTTCTTCAGGTACTTCTTTCGGAGGTTTAACACCTTGAGGATCGTGTTTACGATCTCTGCCTTTACAGACAACTACCACATTTTCTTTGCTCAGTTCAGTAGCAAGTTGTATCGGCTTTGACTTATTTGGGGGGTCAGCAAAATCTCTATAAATATCCAATCCAATGACTCGCGGTTGATACTTTTGTAATTTGTTGAGTAATTGAGCTAACGTACTATCAGAAATCGATTTCAGTCCTTGAATCATCTTTTGTCGGGGTTGAATATCTTTTTCAGTGATTTCAACAACGAGCAATCTTGGATCTAAGTCTTCCTTTGGTCGCAGGAGTAGCATTTGGTCAAAGGTTTGCAGTTCAGCTTTCTCAAAAACCCCCAAATATCTCAGACCTATTGTTGAAAGAGTCACAATAACACTACTAAGTAGTACAGTCCAAAGTTTGCACTTTGGAGTCGAAATTCTGCTTTTGGTCTTTGGGGTCGAAATTCTGCTCTTTGTCGAAACTTCGCCGCGAGTCTCAATGTCATCCCAACCACCGCGCAGTTCTTGCCAAGTTACCGGAACAGTTGTAGGATTTTGGCAGATGACTGGTAACCAACTAGCACAAGGGAAGTCATTCTCCAATCCCTGAAGTCTTTCCCGCGCTTCTCGCACAGCCAGATAAAATGGCTTCCCACCCGCAAAGGCGACAAGAAAGTTTTTCAAAAACTCCTGTGCGACTAAATCTGGCACCCCTTCCCGCATCACAATCATTTGGGGAATGTTCAAATCAGCCAAATTTCGCGCCAAACCAATGCCATCACAGGAGTTGAAAATTGCCAGTTTTAAACCGCGTGTAATTGCTGTTTTCAGTGCATTTTTCAACTGGGAAATTGTTAAACTCTCTGTCTGATTGATGTAAATTTCGCCGATATCCCCATCTGCAATACTAGCGCTATGTCCTGCAAAAAACAGAATATCCCAATCCTGATTCCACAGTTGCTCGTCAAGTTCTTTCCGTGTTGGTTCGACAAGAAACGTAGTTTGAGTATCTGTTAAACCTTGCAACAAAGAACGGTCTTTATCAATATCAATACCAAAACTGTTACCGAGAATCGCTAAAATCTTGACTCTATCTGTGGTAGATTTTCGCACTAGCTGAAGAGATGCATACTCATGATTGCTCAAAGCTAATTCTGCTAGAGGGTAATGCTCAAAAAAATCCCACAGATGCCAAGGTAACCGATATAGTAAAGTTATATTTGTTTCAATAATAACTCTAATTTCATCATCTCGACTGAGTAGAGTTCTTAACTGTCGTTCAATATTCTGGAAGGATTCAGATTTCAACCAAGCATTGATATGTGCTTGTAACTGATGACACACATCATCGAAGTCATTCACAGAAATATTGGTTATGTCTTGTGAATGTACTTTTATACGTTGATTGCTCCCCAAACGTTGATGCACAGCTTCGTACAGTAACTGCCACCTTCTGTAGAGTTCGGAAAGTTCTGGTACTGCTGGCAGACTCCCTGTTATTTTAAATAATTGGTTATTGTGCCAAAGTTGAGCCGTGACAACAGGAAATCCTTGATTTAAGTCTCCTCCCAACAAGCTGAAGACGACTAGCTTACTCATTTGTTGTTTGGTAGTTGTGAGTTGTGAGTCCAGCACTGCGGGAGGGTTTCCCTCCGCAGGTGACTGGCGAACCCGAAGGGTTAGTTGTCATTTGTCCAGCAGCCATTTGTCATTAACGCTCTGACGCTCTGACTAATGAACGCCACTTGCCTCGCTGCGGACAAACATGTTTTTGCATGCATTGGGATGCTCCCAATAAGGGTAATGCTGTTATTGCAAGTTAGATGTGGAACAGCTTAGCTGTTTTCAGTGCATTCTTAAATTGGGAAATTGTTAAACTCTCTGTCTGATTGATGTAAATTTCGCCGATATCCCCATCTGCAATACTAGCGCTATGTCCTGCAAAAAACAGAATATCCCAATCCTGATTCCACAGTTGCTCGTCAAGTTCTTTCCGTGTTGGTTCGACAAGAAACGTAGTTTGAGTATCTGTTAAACCTTGCAACAAAGAGCGGTCTTTATCAATATCAATACCAAAACTGTTACCGAGAATCGCTAAAATCTTGACTCTATCTGTGGTAAATTTTAGCACTACCTGAGGAGATGCATATTCATGATTGCTCAAAGCTAATTCTGCTAGAGGGTAATGCTCAAAAAAATCCCACAGATGCCAAGGTAACCGATGCAGTAAAGTTATATTTGTTTCAATAATAACTCTAATTTCATCATCACGATTGAGTAGAGTTCTTAACTGTCATTCAATATTTTGGAAGGATTCAGATTTCAACCAAGCATTGATATGTGCTTGTAACTGATGGCACACTTCCTCGAAGTCATTTACAGAAATATTAGTAATATCTTGTGAATGCACTTTTATACGTTGATTGGTGCCCAAACGTTGATGGACAGCTTCGTAGAGTAACTTCCATCTTCTGTAGAGTTCGCAAAGTTCTGGTACTGCTGGTAGACTCCCTGTTATTTTAAATAATTGGTTATGATGCCAAAGTTGAGCCGTGACAACAGGAAATCCTTGATTTAAGTCTCCTCCCAACAAGCTGAAGACAACTAGCTTACTCATTTGTTGTTTGGTAGTTGTGAGTTGTGAGTCCAGCACTGCGGGAGGGTTTCCCTCCGCAGGTGACTGGCGAACCCGAAGGGTTAGTTGTCATTTGTCCAAGAGCCATATGGTAATTGGGATGCTGAAGAGTCAACAAGCTAAGACTCTCTAGAATCCCTACCCATACCCGCTCGTGTTAGTCACGGTAGTTCAGTTGTAATTAACGCTCTGACCAATGACTAATGACTAATGACTAATGACTAATAACTAATAACTAATGACTAAATAACGAAATTTTCTGTTATCTGGTAACTATCAAAAGCAACTTGGATGCTAAAATATTCTCCTACTTCTCCATCAAAGCGTTTCAATTGTATGTAATTATCTTGTTCTCTTGCTTGCACTTCCTGAATGATTTCCTCTGACTCTAAAAGCAAAGCTAATTTGATATTAACAGGTAAATAAAGTTCTCCATTGGCAGGATGAAGTTGCACGCGAATACTAACTTGTTGGCTAGACTCTGGTATCAAGGCAACTAATAGCACGACTTTTTGAGACTCTATTTCCATTCCCAAGTCAATGAGCTTGGCTCGTTTGATACTACCAACACCTAACCCAGAGCTACTCCTAAAATTAAAAGCTAGACTGCTAGAATTTGGCTCAAAAAATGACTCTATTGCTTGCCAAGCACTATCATATATACCTTCCAGCCAACGACTGAGATTTACTTGCACTTGGGAAGATTGTGTCTGCTGCCGTTTTTGATACAAGCGCTGCCGCCACTGCTCATTCTCTAGTAGCGCACCCCAAGTTGTAAATGGCACTGCCAATCTAGAGAAACGAAAAGAGGCATTGCCTAACCGTTGCACAAGATTTTCTGCTTGCTCGGTGGATAATTGTGGTAAAGGAGCTACACCCGCTTTCATCTCTTCTCCTTTGCAAAATTGATAGCTCAAAGAGAAAGCATTGAGGTCTTTTGTTAAATGCCGTGCATCTATACAATAAGTCCTATCCACTGAGTCATAGTGAGCCAGAGATTTCAGTTCGGTATGGGTTGTGTAACCCCAAATTCGTACCCACTCCCCATCCGGTTTGACTTGCACTGCTAAATAATAGTCTGCTGCCCAACTAGGAATATCTACCCATTCCTGAGGGACTTCTAACTCGCTATCATCAATTGCCTCACTGGGGAGCAACACGACTCGCCTCCCCTCTAACAAAATTGCTGTGCCATTGACAAATTCCCAAAAAGCTGGCGTACCAGGGAAACTGTACCAAACACTCGCGCTGGGAAAATCTTCAGTTGAGATCCAATCTAAGAAGGCATAAAGACAAATTTGATTTATGTAAGCGCACCAACGACTGCTAGGCGTGGCATAAACCTGGCTTTGCTGCCAGGATTGCGCCTGAATTGTTGGTGATATTTCTAACAACCATTCTCTTGGATCTGCAAACGCGCAAGTCATTTTTACTACCTTGTGAAAATTACGGATTTATGTTATACTCACCATACTGATTTCTCAACCATTCTTCCAAAGCAAGACTCATATCTTTAATTTGGTTGGAATTAACAGAAATATTCAAATCCTGGCTCCACTTAACAAGTGCTGCAAGCATTGATTCTCTACCTTTAACCAGTCTGCGAGACACCGTAGGCTGACTCCAGAGCAACTGTTGCATAATCTGCTGCTGAGTGAGTCCGTGTTGGTAGTAAAGCTTAAGTGCTTCTTGGGTTTGTACATCCAGCGTCTGTAAAGCTTTTAACAATACAGCAGACATCTGAGATATTTGGTTTTGTCGATTTTGGACATCCTCTTGGGCTATCATATCAGCCATTAGTGAGTCAGAGGATGGGTCTGGTAAATCAAACGTTACTGTAGTATCATCATCTTGCTTGAAAGCATTTAGAGATTTAACAGGTGGAAACAGATAAGCACGCACGTAGAGAGCTGTTTGCGTTAACCACTGTTCAATTGTCTGTGCGTTGCATTGCCCAGTAGATTGAGTGAGTTGGCTTTGTTGTTCGCGGTTGTAGAGGTTGGCAATAGCTTCCCAGAGTTGACGATTCGGTTCTGGTAATTTACTGGTACCTCCAGATTGCTTCTGGACATACAATTCTTTGAAACAAGTCCAGGCTAAGCGATATTGGGCAATTGCGCTTTGTGATAATCCAGCTTGCTCAAGAGCTTCTAGGAGCAGCTTTTTGCTCACTTTGCGTAACAATGCCCAGTTGGTGCAAAAATCAGCTTCCTTACGTTGGCGTAAAATATCTTTCAGCCGACTGGAAATTGCCATAATGGCGTAGGTTTTTAAACTACAGCATTTTTCCGGATTGAAGTCTTTAAGAATTGTTTCGACTTCAGCGATCGCCATTTGGAAGTAATCAGCAAGCTGGTATTGGCTAAGAGTAAATTTAGTAACTGTTTTTGAAGCAACCCAGTAACATGGTTCTTGTAAATAAGCTAACAAATGCATTCTGGCAAGGTTATGAGACTGAGTTTGCCAGTGCTTATGCCAGTAAAGCGCCCAAAAGTTTTCTGATTTAAGTGCTGATGACGAACGCTCCAAGTGATTTTGGATATTTCTATACAGTTTGGGATCAGTCAACCATTTGCTGAATCTACCTCTTTCCAACTGCACGAATGTTGAGAACATATCCGTAATTTCTTGGCGAGGACGCATAAGCAATTAAAAGTATAAATTGAGCGGGACTGAAGCAACTATTACCTAATAATAAGCCACAGGCATAAACGCTTCTGCGGCTTATCGCAAGACATCGCTTACCTGAGCATGGAATCGAATGGCGCACATTTGTTATTTCTTAATGTTTATAGAAGATACCGTTTCATACCCATACTAATTGTGACTTTTACCATAAAATGACCCAAATTGTGAACCATAAAATGACCAGCTGTGACTTAAAGGAAAAGATTGCCGTTTTTTAAAGTAAAAGCTTGCCGAATTGAGAGCCTGACTAGCTTTACGGTAAATCTACACTCTCCAAAAACGTGAAAAATGCACCAAAGCCTTACGCAGTATAGGATGAACGTCGATTTGATCACGAACCAAAAATGGCGATCGCTCTGATGCTAGTCATCAAACTCTTGTACAGAGGGCATTTTTCTCTATCTATTGTTTGGACTCACGGCAAGCTTTAACTTAAATTTCTGAACTCACGGCAAATTTATTATTTAATCTAACTCGGCAAGCAGTTCATCACCAATTGAAACAATAGGACTTTCAGCCTCTACTGCGGCAAGCTTATCCTTTAATTTTCGGCAATCTTTTCCTTTAAGTCACACCAGCTACGGCACTCAGGGGAGTGTCAAGCCAAAAACCCGGTTATCATAACCGGGTTTTTAATAGTAGTGGGGTTATATCCCCTGCGGCTCGTATAGAAGTTCAGTTATAAATGAGTCAACTAATAATATCTACAACCAGAGGTTTATCTGTTCCGGAAAATTGCAACTTTTTTTCTCGCAATAGATTATATACGCGTAATATGCAGTTCTTGGTAATTAGCGCTAAATTAATGCTAGGTGTTTGAGGATATATTTATGCGTCGGATTTCAGTAGCCACTCTCGTCCTCCTAGTGCTCAGCGTAGTATTTTCCACTGCAACACGCGCTTCTGAGCAACAACCCTTAACCACTTTGGTTATGCGCGATCGCGTGATTACCATCCATAATAGTCCAAAGGGGCTATCATACACAGTCAAAGCTCAAGACGGTACTGTCTTGGATGCTCAACTGAGCGATGCTCAACTACAAGCGAAATATCCTGAGGTGTACGACAATGTTCGTCCAGCAATGGCAGGTAGCGAAAAAACGGGTGGCAGAATGATTTGGGGTGGAACTCAGCACGTTCCATCTGATGTTTTACCCAAATAGCCCATAACACAAGTTCTTCGTGGATCAAAAAGCTCAGTTGCTTTCTTGCTACTGGGCTTTATTGCATTTGAAAAACTCCTGACACAACAACAAAGTCAATTTGAGATTGACGATTCTTAATCACAAAGTAGACTGGGTAGAGAACTCTTCATTATTGTGTCAATTTGTAACTGAGAAATTGGCATTAAAACAGTGAACAGTGATCAGGCGTATGGTGTGGTTGTACTGACACCAACGCTTTCTGTGCTCTTGGTGTGTGGTGTTTCCCCCGGAGGATGAAACTGATAACTGATAACTGATAACTGGTAACTGTTAAAGGTGCACTATCGCCAAAGAAAAGCTGTACTTCCATCAAGCAATGCATTATAGATACAAAGTTTACACACGGCGATTGTTGCTAGCTACTGGGATCGGTCTACTGGCTTTAGTATTATCACCACTGATGTTCTACGGTTGGCGGTGTTTGCTACGTCCCTCTCGGACGGATATGGAGCAAGTCTTGTTTCGTGGAATTGTGTACAAACGTCATGCTCTCTCGACACCACGCCCAGCAATGCTCCATATCGTCACGATTGACTTAAAAACATCAGGAATTAAGCCACTCGTTACTCCAGGAGCACCAAAACCAAGCGATAGAGAAACGAGCGCACGGAAAACGTCTGATTTTCTTAAAGAATTTAAGCTGCAATTGGCAATTAATGCCAGCTATTTCCATCATTTCCACGAAAAATCCCCTTGGGACTACTATCCTCACAGTGGTGATCCTTCATATCCTATAGGCGAGGCTATTTCCAATGGAAATCGTTATTCGGCACCTGAAGCAAATAGACCCGTGTTGTGCTTTTCAGCCCAAAATCGTGTTCAAATCTTGAAAACTGAGAAGTGTCCTGAGGGGACAGCTCATGGTGTTGCAGGTGACCAGATTTTGGTTGATGGCGGTCAGGCGATCGCACAAGTACCCGCCCAAGGGGCGAACGATAATAACTCAGCTGATGATAAGCCGTACCCGCGTGTTGCAGCTGCGGTCAATCGGGAAGGTACAAAACTGTGGCTGATTGCGGTAGACGGGAAGCAACCACTTTACAGCGAAGGAATCACAATTGCTGAATTGAGAAAAATTGTCACGGATCTGGGTGTTTATGCGGCACTCAACTTGGATGGAGGCGGTTCAACGACGCTGGTGATGTCAACAAATCAGGGCTCAAGGGTGTTAAATGCTCCAATACATACAAGAATACCGATGCGCGAGCGTCCTGTTGGCAACCATTTGGGATTTTATGCCTCACCACAAGAGTAAAGTTACTTGTACGCAGTTTAAGAAATTATCGGCTGCTAAGCTGTCTGCTGCCTGATTTGTACCAAGGCACAAAACCCGTCACAGGGTAAGAATTATCGATAACCGTACTTTAACGGACGGACACCACGACAGTTGAGAAGATTAAAATGGCTTAACAAATCGTTACGATAGAGACATCAAGAGGGGTAAAACCAAACCTCTCCAAGCTGAAATCAAAGGTGAAAGCCATGAATGGCACAATTCGCGTTGGCAATCTCTTCGGGATTCCCTTTTACATCCATCCATCCTGGTTTTTGGTTCTGGGATTAGTTACTTGGAGTTATAGCAGTGGACTGGCGGCGCAATTTCCCCAATTAGCTGGGGGATTAGCTTTGCTACTAGGATTGCTAACAGCGCTACTGTTATTTTCCTCTGTTGTCGCCCATGAATTAGGACATAGCTTTGCCGCTATTCGCCAAGGAATTGATGTGAAATCAATCACACTGTTCATATTTGGTGGGTTGGCAAGCTTAGAGAAAGAGTCAAAAACCCCAGGTGAAGCTTTCTGGGTTGCGATCGCAGGTCCGTTAGTTAGCCTACTGCTCTTCAGTCTCTTTACAGCCCTTGGTTTTGCTACCGCCGCATCAGGAGCCTTGGCAGCGATTCTTGGTGTATTGGCTTCAGTAAACTTAGCATTAGCGCTGTTTAACCTCATTCCAGGCTTGCCTTTGGATGGCGGGAATATACTGAAAGCGATTGTTTGGAAAGTGACGGGTAATCCTTATAAGGGTGTGGTTTTTGCCAGTCGAGTTGGGCAAATCTTTGGTTGGGTGGCGATCGCTTCTGGTTTAGTCCCACTACTGTTATTTGGCAGCTTTGGTAACTTTTGGAACGCGTTAGTCGGTTTCTTCTTGCTACAAAATGCTGGTAATGCAGCTCAGTTTGCCAGAGTACAAGAACGACTGACAGGTTTGACAGCAGCTGATGCGGTAACGTCCGATAGCCCGATTGTGTCTGCTACTCTTACCTTAAGAGAGTTTGCGGATGAGCGCATCTTGAATTGGCAAAACTGGCATCGGTTCTTAGTGACTGATGATAACGGACAATTAGTAGGAGCAATATCTATTAACGATTTGCGAACTATTCCTACTACACTCTGGTCAGAAACTCAAATTAAAGAAATCATGCGACCAGTTGAAGACTTTACCACTGTGAAATCCGACCAACCCTTATTGGAAGTCGTGAAGCTACTAGAACAAGGAAAGTTATCTGCACTTGCAGTGATTCGTGACAATGGCGTGCTTGTCGGAATCTTAGAAAAAGCTTCTATTATCAACCTACTCGAAAAAAGAGCACAAGCTAACCCTGCATAATATTTCGATTCAAGACTTTTTCTTGAACCTCCCTCAGATAATTTGGGGGAGTTTTTTTTAGCTCCCATCGCTCATTGTTACAAAGAATCGCCAGTAGAAGCCGTACTCTAACCCAACGGCTAGACTAGAACAACAAGGTAACAATCGAAGGAAGATTATGATGAGCGATCGCGATTACACATTAATTATTGATAAGAGCGGGAGTATGTCCACTCCTGACCAAGCCGGTGGTAGAAGTCGGTGGGAGATAGCCCAAGAATCTACACTTGCTTTGGCAAGAAAGTGTGAGCAATTTGACCCTGATGGCATTACACTTTATGTATTTTCTGGTAGATTTAAACGGTACGAGAATGTCACCTCAGCCAAAGTCGCACAGGTTTTTATGGAAAATGACCCGGCTGGCACAACCAATTTAGCAGGTGTCCTGCAAGACGCAACCAAAAATTATTTTCAGCGCAAAGCTGCAGGTCAAACCAAACCCAACGGCGAAACAATTCTAGTTATCACCGATGGCGAACCAGATGACCGCAAAGCAGTCTTTGAGGTGATTATTCAAGCGTCTCGCCAAATGGAACGTGATGAAGAATTGGGAATTTCTATAATTCAAGTAGGTTCAGATCCCCAAGCAACCAAGTTTCTCAAAGCTTTAGATGACCAAATGCAAAGTATTGGTGCTAAATTTGACATCTGCGACGCAATTACCTTGGATGACATGGAAGATATGAGCCTTGCAGATGTATTGATGAACGCGATTACCGATTGATGAGTCATTAATCGACAAATGACAGATATAAATATGGAGAATAATAAAAATGCTAGAAAATCGTGATTATACTTTAATTATTGACAAAAGCGGCAGCATGGCAACTTCAGACCAAAAGGGTGGCAGAAGCAGATGGGCTGCTGCACAAGAATCTACCTTTGCCTTGGCGAGTAAATGCGAGCAATTTGACCCAGATGGTATCACTGTTTATCTATTTTCTGGAAGATTCAAGCGCTACGAAAATGTGACATCAAGCAAGGTGTTGCAAATTTTCCAAGAAAATGATCCATCTGGCACAACTGATTTGGCAGGTGTGTTGAAACACGCAACTGATAACTACTTTCAACGCAAGGCTAGCGGTCAAACTCAGCAAAATGGTGAAACTATTTTAGTTGTGACAGATGGTGAACCAGACGATCGCAAAGCGGTTATGAAGGTTATTATTGAAGCTTCTCGGCGTATGGATCGCGATGAAGAACTTGCGATTTCTTTTATTCAAGTCGGTACAGATCCTCAGGCGACTCGCTTTCTTAAGGTGTTGGATGATGAACTACAAGGAGCAGGTGCAAAGTTTGATATTTGCGACACCATCACCATAGAAGATATGGAAGATATGAGTTTATCAGAAGTACTGCTCAATGCTATTAACGACTAAGCATCTTCCTAACTTTCGACTAAATTAAGCAGCAAACTTAATGTGCAGTACTACTGAGGATTTCATATCGTGACGCTCTCACCGCTAACTGCAAGCAGTGTAGCGGGAGCTTCTAACCTCGCAGCTAGAATTTCCTGGTTCACAGGACTGGCAACCCAGTATCCTCCGCAGGCAGCAACGATGCATCCTCACCGTCGTCTTGAACAAGTAGATATCTAAATGCTCAATCCTTTATCCGTAAAGTGTTTTACCCAAAAAACGGGAAAGCCGTTAAGCTTTTCTCCTTCTTGGAACCCCATACACTTTGTTGTCAAGGTTCAGTCCGTTACTTTGGGCTTTTGTTTTCCGGTCTTCGACTGTAACGGGAGACTACTGACACGATCTACTCAATTATATCCTGAAACCCTTAATATTGCTAGATTTGGTGGCATTGAACAATCACATTGGACGCCCTCCTATCCCCCTCGCCGCCAACCTTTGGTGTGGCGGGAGTCCCCCGGAGGTTTAGATGGATTCCATTGACAAACTCTTAGCTGAACTCAAAGCTGAATATCAGGAACAAAAACCCCAACAACAGCAGCCTAAACCCATCTCAGCAAAACCAATGAGTATGCAGCGAAAATCGGAATCGTTAATAGATAGCCTTTTAGCGGAAGTCAAAGCTGATTTTGAGCAAAAAGACTTAGCTGAAAAATTGCAAAGACAGCAAGAACAGGAACAAGAACGCATTAGACAAGAACAACTCAAGGCTAAAAAATTAGAGGAGTTGAAAAAGCAAGCCAAAGATTGGCTTGCCAAGTTAGATCCATTTTCTTCAGAAGGGCTTTGGTTTGAGAGATTTGCTGAAGGATATCCCTCAAAATTAGAGGCGGCAATTGAATATTTACAAACTAATGAATAAACGTTAAATTGTTAGACTTGTCATGAGTCATTAGAGATTATTTATAAAGTAAAAAGAAAATTCTTGTAGGGTGTGTTAGGCGCACCATGCTCGATATGATTTCTAACGAAAAACATGTGAAAAGCGCCTAACGCACCGCCATATAACATGGTGGGTTACGGCGCTTTGCAAGGGCGCACCCTACTTAAGATTTACTTTATAAATCAACTCTTGGTCTTTTGTCCTTAGTCATTACAAAGGACTAATGACAAATGACAAATGACACTTTTAACGAAACAAATGTAATTTTCAAATATTTGGTTTTTTACTATTTATTTGAGATACATGCTTTACACCCCACTCGTGCATTGCATAAAGAATTGGTTGAAGACTTTCTCCTAAAGGCGTTAACGAATATTCCACTTTAGGAGGAATTTGTGGGTAGACTTTTCGATGAATAATTCCGTCTTCCTCCATTTCCCTAAGTTGTTGCGTCAGCATTTTTTGAGTAATTCCACCCAAAGCTCGCTGTAATTCGCCAAAGCGTTTCACACCACCCATCAATTCTCTAATAATCAAAACCTTCCAGCGTCCACCAATCACCCTGAGCGTGGTTTCCACTTCACAAGTTAGCCTGCTATGGTTTTCCGCTTCAGCTTTCATAGTTTCTTTTAGGTAAGTACCTTACTTTTAAGTGCCTACTTTCCATGTTAACTTTACATAGCTTAAAGTTATTACGGCTCAAAAATTTAACTATAAATAAAGGGACTGGTTCATAGTTGCGTTTCTGCGTAACTACAAGCCTAATGAGCAACCCCCTATCACTTGTTTACTATTGGGAATTGATTCATGGCAAATATCCTACATATCGACTCTAGTCCTCGTGGAGAACGTTCTTTCTCCCGCAAGTTCACTCATGAGTTTGTGACAGCTTGGAAAAACGCCCATTCTGGAGATACAGTGACCTACCGGGATTTAGGTCACAATCCAGTTCCCCATGTAGACGAATCGTGGATTGCTGCTGCTTTTACACCACCAGATGCTCGCCCACCCGAACTGACTCAAGCAATTGAATTGTCAGACACTTTAGTTGATGAGTTTTTGGCAGCTGACCGCTATGTGTTTGGTGTCCCAATGTATAACTTTAACGTACCCTCTGCGTTCAAAGCTTACATTGACCAAATTGTTCGCGTTGGTCGTACCTTCGCTATCACAGAGCAAGGCGGCTTCAAGGGATTGGTTGACGGCAAAAAGTTGCTAGTTGTCACAGCTCGGGGCGGTAACTTTTCACCAGGAAGTCCCGCAGCACCATACGATTATCAAGAACCCTACCTGAGAGCGGTTTTTGGTTTTGTTGGAATTACAGACGTTACATTCATTAATGTGGAAGACCTCGGCGCGGGTGATGAAGTTCGCGAGCAGTCTTTTGCCAAAGCACATGAAGCCATAGCTCAAGCTGTGGCTAGTTGGTAATTTTATGAAAGGGTGCAGCACTTTCGCTGTTGCACCTTATTTAGCGCGGGAAATGGAAAAGTATAGTTTTACAGCAGTTTTCACTTATTTAGACCACATTTTTAAGCGTTCTTCTTTGCGTTTAGAGCGTAGAGCGCGACACAAAAAAGGTCTATTTACCTGAAAATAGCTGTAAATAGTTTTTTAAACGAACCGCAGAAGTACAAACGAAGCAGAAGAGAAGAACGGACGAGGGACAAAGCAAGCTTACGTTTGTCACAGCTTGGATAGAGGGGCTTCCATTTATTTGTTGCAGTAGAACCTGAGTTATATATCTGTTGCTATTACTGGGTGCTATATTGCTGCCAGACCTTAAGGCAGATGATTCGTAGACTATATGAGGCACATAAACGTACCAGGTACTCTTAGCTTGTCCCTGGTTAGGCTGAAGTGGTTGGGCAAAAGTCACTTTCCAGTGGTCGCCACCATATCTTTGAGCATTGCGATCAATAGACGAGACGCGAAACTGCTGACCTGCTTTGACTGCGAACTTGTCTTGTTCTGCGAGGTTTGATGTTTGTGCTCTCCAGTCTTGCTTGAAAGTTGTATTTGTCGTCGCTCTAATAGTGGCTGAGGTTGCTGTATTGCCTAATAATTCTACTTGAGGCACATAAACGAACCAAGTACTCTTAGCTTTCCCCTGACTAGGCTGAATTGGTTGCTCGAAGGTTACTTTCCAGTGGTCGCCGCCATATATCTGAGTATTGCGGTCAATAGAGGAGACGCGAAATTGCTCACCTGCTCTGGCTGCGTACTTGTCTTGTTGTGCAAGGTTTGATGATTGTTCCCGCCAGTCTTGCTTAAAAGTTGTACTTGTCCTTGCTCTGAGAATGACTGAACTTGATGAATCTACTGATAATTCTTCTACATGAGGTACATAAACATACCAGTTACTCTTAGCTCGACCTTGATTAGGCTGAAGTGGTTGCTCGAAAGTGACTAGCCAGTAGTCGCCGCCATATTTTTGAGTATTACGGTCAATAGACGAGACGCGAAATTGCTGACCTGTTTTAGCTAAATACTTGTCTTGTTCTTGTAATTGAGGATCATTTGATTGTAGTCGCCAGTCTTGCTTGAAAACAGTATTTGTCCTCACCCTTAAAGTGCTTGGCATTGATGCATCTCCTTCTATAGCAGTTTGAAGCCTTGAAGCTTCTGTTATTTATAAATTTATGACCCAAAATTATGACAACTCTTACTGATTACACTTTTTGTAAAAGTCCAAACAAATGAAGAATTAGCCGCAGGCGTACGCAGATGTACGCAGATGAAATTTACTTATCTAAGTACTGCATTTCATAAATTTGTGGCGTTATTTGTCATGCTGTAGACGCTTTGCGGTGAGTCAGCGCGGTCTTGGGGGTTTCCCCCATGAGCGACTGACGAACCCGAAGGGCTTCCCGCAGGGTGCGGAACTAAGCGTGAAGCGTTCGCGTAGCGTGTGCCCTTGGCACTCAGCACCCGAGATTCTTCACTCCGCTGAGTCCCAAAGGGACACGCGCAAGGGACGCTCCGTTCAGAATGACATACATAACGTTACGAACTTGTGCAATTTTGTACTAAGAAACCTATTGTTAAAGATATCACAATTTTATTAAGTGTATATGAGTACGTAATAGAATTTAATTTTACGTCTTCCAAAAAAGCTTGAATTTACTAAAAAAACTTACAACAGACGCAATTGTTAACGTATAAATCACCCCTTTCAAAAAGCCTGTTAACGGAGTGTTTATATAATTTAATATGAACGGTTCGAGTTGCGTTAATCTTAAAATGGGCAAAAGAAGATTAGCAAACGCTACATAAGCAATCATCGGATTCTGCCCGTTGTCGATGAACAGTTGAAGATATTTTCGCTGTTGAAAGATGTCTATAAGTATAGTGAAAGTAATTAGGAGAAACAGTGCGATCGCCGTCGTAACAAAGTAGTAACTCAACGTAGATGGGTCTTTCTTAATCCCTTTTTCAAAGGGTTCAAAAAGTAAGCCAAGTGCCAACCAATAAATGCCCCACTGATAAAATGATTTCAGCAATTTTTCCGTATCATTAGCTGGATTGACAAATAACAACCAGCCCATTGAACAAAGAACAGTACTCAGTAACGTTGTTTGCCATACCCATCTAGCCTGTAAGCCAATCAGTAGACTCAAACAAATAGCTAACATCAACACAATGATGCTATAAAAACGTGGCTGACTCCAATTTAATTTAATTTCCTCATCTCCCTTATCGATTTCTGGCATTTTCAGCCAATTGAGAATGAAATCTCCCGTAATAGTTCCAGGAATAACGATAAACAAATACTTTAAATAATCAAATTGAAAAATCCAGGGGACAGGCGATGCTTTCCAAACCAAAGCAATCCAACTCTCCTTAACAGTAGCCGACAGTCGCAAAGCAATCAATAAGCCTAATAATCCTAGACGTAGCAACAAATTATTCTTGGTAAAAAACCAGGTAAGAGAAGCAAAAATCGCCATATTTGTCAGGACGACTAAAATAATATCGCTCCTAGAAAGAGAAAATCCACTTCCATCTGGATATCGCAGAAAACAGACGAGGATAATTGCTGCGATGTAAGCACCAAAAGTAATCCATTTTGTGTACTGCCTAAATTTTACGTTTATAGACCACCGAACAAACATCAAAAAGAGTATGAAGAAACCCAATAAGGCTATCCACCATGTTTGTTTGGTTGGATTTTGATTAATCGTAAACGGTCTAATATGTTGAAGGAATATGGCAAATATTCCTAACAAAAATCCTCTTTTAAAAATGTAGAATATAACTTTGTTTATGGTGAATCCTTGAGCAAGGCGACTCGACAGCGCCAAGGGGATAGCTGCTCCCATACAAAACAAAAAAATTGGAAATACAGTATCTACCCAAGTTAAACCAGGCAGATTAGGATGAAAAGTATGGGTAGGTGGAGGCTCCTGAGCATGGTACATCCAAGCTGGCAAAATCTTATATTTTATAGTGCCTGATAAAACCATTGCTAAAATCGCAAATCCACGTAGTGCATCTAAGGCATAGGCGCGTTTTTCTTTGGCAATAGTGCTCATATTTTCGTGCATGAAAATCTCATTTTAGTTCATATTGTTTCAGCCGTTATATATTATTTATCCCATGCTTAACCCTCATGATAAATGTGTAAAATTGTTTATTTACCTTCGCATTTTTTGTGAATCTTGAATTGATGAAATCCTTCAGCGACTTCTTGTAGCATTTGTTTAAATAATATTTGTCCGTTCATTGGTATACGAGGAATCTCATAGTAGTTTTTTAAACAACCATAATCCAGAATTTTATTATTGTATAGATAGCTAGATAAATAATATTTAGAAGCATAGTATTGCACCTGTTTGTTATAAGCCCCATAAGGGTAAGCAAAATGAGATGCTACTTGTTGTTGTGGGTCTAAATCTTGTGTACATTTTCTCAGTTGAATCTGGGCTTGCAATAGTTCCTTAACTAATTCCTGACGATTAAGTGTCGTTAAGTCTTTATGATTTAATCCATGAGATTGAATATCATAAAAACCTTGTTTCAGACCTTCTCTTAATTCCTGGCATCCTAAGTGAATGGCAGCGTTACTTTTCTGCTCTAGAGTACCTGGATTAATAAACAAGACAACTTTTACTTTTTTACCGTATTTCTCTTCAAGTTTAGATAAAATAGGAAGCAATTTTGTGTACACTGTTTTATATCCATCATCAAATGTAATCATGATGGGCTTTTGATTTGAATGCTCTTTCGGAATTTTTTTGGATTTTGTTAAGAAAAAGTCATATAAATCTTGAGAGGATAAAAACCAATAATTATTATGAATTAAATGGTCTAAAAGTTTCTCTAAATCTTGTTGTGGGTAATCCATATATCCCTGATCAAATCGAGTAATAGGAGTTTTATAAGCAATGATGCCATGAAACCCCAAAATAGGAATGACAGGTTCAGTGACGATTAAATTTATAATAGAAAAAAAAATAATAATAGCTAGAACTAAACGGAAGGAAAAATTTTTATTTGTTTGATTCACTTTGATTAATTGGATTCAGTTGATTTCAGCGCAGACAGAGCTAAATTTTCAAAGAATCTAGCTTGTTGCAAATTGTAGTATGGCACAATGAAAGTATAGCGATTGACAGACGCAAGCGCTTTCTGCTGCCTAGGAATTTCGGTAATGTATGTAAGCTGAGATTTTGCACCTGTTGCAACAGTGAGGAGGCAAAGCCTCCAAACCCTCGTTACCAGGTTGAACCTGGTAACGAGATATTAGAGCCTCTGGCTCTTGTTGCGTGCAAGATCTGAGTAAGTTTACGACAGATCAGCTAAAACACATATTCATTCCATACTTTCTCGTGAGGATTGTCAAGAGTCAGGAGTAAGTTTTGATTTTTGAGTCTTGACAACCAAGCTGTCTTGACAAAAAATTAAGCAAATTATAAAGTGCAACAGCTTAGCGCGCCCCAGCATGGAATGCTGGGGCGAGACGAAAAAAACCCGCCTGGGCGGGCTAAAAAATGAAGCGGTAACAAGACTGGATTTGGTTTTAAAACCTAGATTTAAGGAAATTTTTTGGAAAAAGTAGGAATTTACAACCAGCAATGCCTGCTATTATGACGACTGGTTTAAATCAACTAAATCTGCCACCCTTTGAGCCATTTATTCACAACTGTGTTGAAGAATTTTTTCACTTGATGCTGGCGACGCCACCTGTGGAAAGCGAGTTCGTATTCTTCGCCTTTAGTTTGAAAAGTATTCCAACCATCAAGACCGGCTGCCAACCCACAGCAAAGTAAAATATATAGTGACCAGGAAAGACCACCACCACTAAGTAGATCTAGGGACAACAAAAAGGCATTAACAATTGCATAATTGCCAAAACGCTTCTTGAATTTACCTTGGCGATGAGCGTTAAAAGCTTGCCGTTGTTGTATTTCTCCGAGTTGTTCGAGCCAGTCTCGTTCGGCTTGTTTGAGTGTCTCTGGGGAGATTTCCAATTCTGCGGCAATTTCTAGCAGTTGCTCGTATGAAAATTCTTTGTCTTTGTCGTCAGCTTGACGGGCGATCGCCAGATGGAGAATTTGCTGTATATCTTCTTGGCTGTAAGTCCTTGTCACTCTAGTCTCAAAAGCCGCCATAATTCTGTTTCTTTTATTTTTTTCAATAAAAAGTTCTGTTTTGATGCATTGCCACTGTGCTATGCCACCAGCAATGTTGCTACTATTTTTAGACTAGCAAATTATAGCTAATGATGTGGGTAGTGGGTTATTGGTCAGCGCTTTAGGTGTGGCGTTCTGTGTTTCTTTGGCGTCGTGCCATAAATTTATCGTCAAACTATTCTAGCTCACAACGCTTATCTCATTTCCTCGCTTAAGCTGTTGTGCCTTTAAGAAAGCACAATTTGGGCGGGCAGGATGCCCACCCCACAAGAATTTCATTAGACATCTCCAAAAATTAATTGTGTGTTGTCTATAACCCTTGTACCAGACGTGCCATGCCACGTCTCTACATTGTTTTTTGGATAGGTCTATTTAAATATGGTATGCAAATTATAGGATTGTTAGCTTAAATCCCACGGATTCCATCCGTGAGGAGCCAACTGTGTTCTGCTTTATGCCCAAGCTGAGTTCTTTTTACAAAACTTCATGAACTGAGTGATAAGAAAAACCCCGCCCAATCATTTGACAGTGCGGGGAGTACTGTAATTGGTATCGCGACATCTATTTACTTCTCCGTTTCGGTTCATGAGTTTTACGCATAATTTGCGATTTCTTTACAAAAATTCATCAAGATGAGAAAACGATCGCGGGAACGAACCGATTCGCGCTCAAAAAATTGGTAATAGTTACAGCACCTTGCAAGTAAATGAAATACAACGCGCTTTGTCTAAAAACCAGACAGAAAGCCCTTTTTACTTCTGAGTTCCTAGCTGCGGTTTCTGAATTCTGCTGTATATGATGCGTTACGGCTTGCGCCTAACACATCCTACAAGAAATGTTTCCCAGCTTATTCAGGTTGTGGCTTTTGAAAAGCATACACGTCTTTTATAACTCGTACCCAACCGTCAGAAACAGATTCAAGAATGCGATCGCCCTTTTCCTTGGTTGCAACTGTGGGATCTCCTACCACTCCACTTTTGCTTAAATCTCGTGTCGCCCAGGCAAAAGACAACTTTCCCTCGATACTTAGCAAACTGCCTTCTGGCTGTTCTGGCGGATACTCAGCAACAGCGGCATCCATGTTCACCTGTTCTGGTAAAATCGCCAGCATAATGCTAGTTTCAGCATCTCCTGCATGGATACCTAATTGTTTTTCCTTTGGCGTCAGTAATTCCCAGGTAATATGCGGCACTCGCCAGGTGAACAACGGAAACACTAAGAAGTCGCTGTACTTAATATGCAAATCCCGCGCCACAATGTCCATGACTTGGGGTTGTCCCCCGTGGGAATTCATCAACACCAGTTTTCTAAACCCAGCACGGTAAAGACTTTCTGCAACTTCCATCAGAGTTGCTATGAGAGTTTCGGCGCTTAGAGTTATCGTACCAGGAAAGTGCCAGTGTTCGTTTGATTTACCGTAATAGAGATTTGGCAGGGCATATGCTGGAATGCTGGAGTCTAGCTTTTCCAAAGCTTTTCCCAGAACCGCCACACCAATTGCAGCATCCACAATTAACGGTAAATGGGGACCATGTTGTTCAATTGCTCCCACTGGTTGGATAATTACCACATTTTCCTTATTTGGCATTGCTTGGATGTCAGTCCAGGTGAGGTAAGGAAAAAAGCGTTGTGGGGGGATAAAGCTGTGCATATATTTACCAAAGTTTGGATCACACCTTGCTGATTCTACAAAAGCGATGAGAACCAAAGCCAGATTTTTTAGTGTTTCATGTCGTTAATTTTGACATGTCGTAGGGGTCAGATCCCCGACTTCTTAAAGAAGTCGGGGATCTTGTAACTCATTAGAATTAATGAAACAGAGCACTAAGTCTTGAAGTCATCTAAGCTATTTAAAATACAAAATCTGCCTGGGTATAGATTGTATAATACGCAAAAAGCCTAAGCATAACCGGATATTTCCTAGATACATTAGAAAATATCAACCAATTAGCACATACTGACGAGAGAAAACCCAATGGTTGAAAAAAATGGAGCTATCCGCACCCTATCAGTTGACATTGGTGGTAGTGGTGTCAAGGTATTGGTTTTGGATATTACGGGCAAACCTTTGACAGAACGGGCGCGAACACAGACACCGCAACCTCCAAAACCGCAGGTTGTGATTGATGCAATTGTAGCGCTAGCAGCGACTCAAGGTGAGTTTCATCGTGTTTCGGTAGGTTTTCCCGGTGTGGTGCGCGCGGGTGTCACAGAAACAGCCGCGAACTTAGATCCAGAATGGATTGGGTTTGATTTAGCAACAGCATTGTCAAAGCGTTTAAACAACCCTGTGCGGGTGATCAATGACGCCGATATGCAAGGTTTGGGGTCAATTTCTGGCAAAGGCGTGGAATTGGTGATTACGCTGGGTACAGGTTTTGGTTCTGCTTTGTTTGTCGATGGGAAACTCGTGCCGAATTTGGAAATGGGACATCATGAATTTCGCAAAGGGGAGACTTACGAAGAACAGCTAGGACGTGCAACCTTGGAAAAGGTGGGTGAGAAGAAATGGAACAGGCGCTTACAAAAGGCGATCGCATCTCTGGAACATCTGTTCAATTACGATTACCTGTATATCGGCGGCGGTGAAGCTGTCAGAGTTAAGATCGAACTGCCGTCAAATGTGAAGATTATTCCCAATATTACTGGTTTATTGGGTGGGATTACTTTGTGGAAAGATTAAGTAACTCAAGTATGTTATAGCACGGCAACCGCTCTGCGTTACCTCCATGAGCCAACGTACATCCATCAAAGCTTGGAAGTAGTCCTAAATGATTTGTGAAAAAACAAGATCCCCGACTTCTTTAAGAAGTCGGGGATCTGAATAAGCTCAAGTTTTACAAATGTGCGGAGGATTACTATGTAACACGAATCGCGTAAAAAATCTTGTTTTTATAAAAAATTAATATGGTAACACAAGAGCAACGGCGTCGATTGGAACGAGAAAGAAACTCGCTTGAAAAATTGTATAAACTCCAAAGTGAGAAAGTCACATGGATACGAGAAGCTTTGATTATTGAAACTGACCCATTACGTAAGTTTCAATATGAAAAGCAGATTCAAGAAGAGGAGTGTACGCTCAAAGAATTTAGTGATAGATTATGTGAAATTGAAAATCAACTGCAACCTGCACCATTCCCAACAAACTCTGAGCTTAAAAAGATACAGCAAAAAATATTGATTTTGGCAGCAATTCCGCAACCGCATAATTTACGTTTAGACAAAGAGATGCGGGAAATTAGGGCAGCTATCGAACGGGCGACAAGACGAGATTTATTTGAAATTGATACAAGAACTGCTGTACGTTCTCAAGATATTCGCAGGGCGATCGCAGAAGTACGCCCCCAAATTGTTCATTTCTGCGGTCATGGCATGGAGGATGGTAGCTTGGTGTTAGAGGATGATGCAGGAAACCACAAACCTGTATCACCAGAAGGGTTAGCTGCATTGTTTAAATTGCACGCTGAATATGTGAACTGTGTGCTGCTAAATGCCTGTTATTCAGAAAAACCCGCAAAGGCAATTAGCCAATATATTAACTATACAATTGGGATGAACCAGCCAATTGAAGACCAAGCAGCGATTGTCTTTGCTCAGGGCTTTTATGATGGTCTGGGGTATAACAATTTAGACAATCAAGATATTTTTCAAAGAGCTTTTGATGAAGGTATAGTTGCCATTCAAATGGAAAACCTCGCACAGGGACAAAGACCAGTTTTAAAGAAAAAGGTTGGATAAAAAAAGCTAAAAAATAGCGATTTTCAAATCGTTTCATAAAAATTGACTTCTCTTCAGAACCCCGACTTCTCAAAGAAGTCGGGGTTCTTGTTTTTCACGAAGAAGATTGTTGTTGTGCTGCTTGCTGCACCTCTTCTACAGTCAATTCTAACTCCCGTGCCACTTGTTCCACAGTCAACCCCAATCTTAACAACAGAGGTACTGTTCTGAACTTTTCTCGACGAACACCATCCTCAAAGGCTTCTTGATAAACTCGTGTCTGCTTTAACTCACTCAATCCAAACATTGCTTCTATCTCCTCTCGACTCATTGTCGGAAACTTGTAAATTAAAATTGTCTCTATCAATTGTAGTAATTGCTGCTGTTGCTGTTGTGAACTTATCTCCTGTTGAGTTCTATCTATCAACTCCCTTGCTTTCTCAATTGCTGTATCTTCATTTTCAATCACTAACTTGACAGTTGCAATGAAAATAGGTAACGATACAGCTTCATCTAATTCATCAAGGTAGATACGGCTAACACGCTGACTCGTAAAGAATTCACGATAATGTTTTACATCTACTGTATCTATACTTCTGGTTGGATATATCACAGCAGCACGCCAGTCATTTTGTGGTTGATTTTGCCGTAGGTATAAAAAGATTTCTGCAAACAATCGAGCGTAAATTTCCGCGTCTGTTTGAAACTGAACTTCCACAAAGTAAAGCGGGTTATCACCTTCTTGTGTAGGAAGAAATACACCATCAATGCTAAAAGCTGTTTGCTTGACTTCAACTGATGAAAATTGATAAGCGTTAGCTTCTTGTGGTGGTTCACCAATGAGTTCAAAGAAGATGCTTGGAAATTCTTGAAATAGGCGATAGAAAATGCTATCAGTTTTCACAAATTCAGTTTTTTAAGGCAGATTATAGAATCTTCCTTTGCCGCTTACCATAATTTTCTTGAAGTTGATTGCATCGGTCTGGGCTATGGGTCCTTTTGGAATGCTGAACGCTGACTTTTTAGCTGGAGAAGTGCTTTCCAATCTTGTAAAGCCGTCTCCGGCCACAGCCAATTTTTACCTAATTCTCTCAACTCGAAATTGACTGGATCTTCTTTTGTGACCATTTGACGCAGCCTGATTGCTTCATTCAGATATTGCTCGCGTTTTCCTACAGGTTGATTATTTGCAGTTTTATACAATCCAATAGCGAACCCCGCATAGGATGTTAAAACATTTTGACGCAGTGGGTTTGAGGGAGAGAATGCTGTAGAAGAAGCAGACGTATTTTGCTCTCTAACTGCTAAACCCAATGCCTTGAACCAAGAATCATTGGCTCGATTTAAATTGCCTTGTGCGTAGTAGGCGAACCCTAAAGCGTTGTTATACAAAGGCGAGTTTGGTTGAGCCTCAACTGCACTTTCCCAATAACGACGGGCATCATCGACGCTGTATTTGTTGTCTCCTGTCTGGATAGATTGCCACACCAATCGCCCCTTGAAAAAGTAGACAGATGGATTGTCTGCCGACTCTTGGGGAACGGCGTTCAGGGCTGATTCAGCGTTAGAAAGTTGATTGCGGTTGAGCAGTTCTTCCACAGCCTGAAGCCCTACTTGCAAGTCACCCTGGCTCAATTTTTCGGTGGCAATCGCACTGACAACTTTGGTTTCAACCGTTTTGAGATTAATTTGTGGGGTGTTAGAGTTTGGTTCAGACTGATGAATTGGCGCTACCGACGGCAGTTTCGACATTTGTTGATTCTGTGACCACCAGTTAAAACCTACAACGACTGCGATCACGCTAACTCCCACAAAACCTAAAATCGACGAGAACTGGGGATTAAGAGTTATATTATGTTGCCGTAAGCGTTTGGTGTGAGAAGTCGAAGTCCTGGAAATAACTGACTCTAGATTATCAATCTGTTGTGCGATTTTACGGCGTTCTTCTTCTTCCGCCTCAATCTGCTTATCCAACTTGAACAGGACTAAAGGATCTGTCTCAATAATCCTCGCCTTCCGCAAGCGGACAATTTTTTCCTCTAGCAGATCGTACAGTTCTTGTAGTTGTTCACGTTGGTTCATGTATACATTGAACAGAGGGTATTACTCCATTGCTTGTTTTGGGCGTTTACAGTGACTGCTCAATTTTAATTTTTTCTTACCTACAACCACCAAGACGCGCTGTTACAGATTTTGAGTCTAAACATTAGTTGCTTTCAGTAGGCTGAGAGGGTCAAGCGATCTATGAGTACCTGTTTTCTGTACATTTGTTTTATGACAACATTATTGTCATCATCCTTTAGTCTTATTTTAAGATTAAATTTTATTCCAGCACCATCAAAAATGTCTCATGTCTAAGTCTAATCACCTACCAAATTTGAGCCTATTCCACTAACGAAATTTGAATGCAAGCTGCTAGAAAAAGTGTAACGGTTGTCTATCGGATGGTTTCTGAAATTCCAGCGTATTTATCAGCTATGTATTAGAAATTGTCTTTGTGTGACAAGTAGGGGCGATCGCCTCTGGCACTCCGCTGTGCGCGATCGCCCAAACATTGGTGTCAATTTAAGCTGAAAACCTTGTGATCACGCCATATCACGTCCTTGTGCTTGCTCGCAATTCTCGCTTTACCCCACCCCGGTTTTGTCTTGCGCCAAAACCTCCCCTCCCCGAAGCTCGGGGAGGGGATTAAGGGGAGCCAGCGCGAATGACGGCTTTCCCTCCGCAGGCGACTGGTGAGTCCAGTCCTGAAGGCGGGTTTCCCGCCGTAGGGAACTGGCGAACCCGAAGGGCGTGTGGGGTAAATCAACGTGGAATAAACAGTTGAGCCTTAAATTGACACGTATGTCGCTCAAACCACCCCTACTCTTAAGAAATAAACCACTGCTCACACCTGCGAAAGATGAACATTGGCTTAATAAAGCTTAATACAGAAGGGAGAGGGTACGGATGATAAATCATGCAATTAAAGCCAATTAATCAGCAAGTTGTTGCCATCGTTGGGGCTTCCAGTGGTATAGGAAGGGAAGCAGCGCTAAGATTTGCCCAACGCGGTGCAAAGGTCATGGTTGCTGCACGCAGCGAAAGCGGGCTAAAGTCTTTGGTAGAGGAAATCCAAAGCTTTGGCGGTGAAGCAGCATATGTTATTGCAGATGTCAGTGATTTTGAACAAGTTAAGGCGATCGCAGACAAAACCGTAGCACAATACGGAAGATTGGATACCTGGGTTCATACTGCGGCTACGGGTGTACTTGCTCCTTTTGAGGACATTACACCAGAAGAGTTTCAACGCGTCATTGATGTCACTTTAATGGGACAGGTACATGGTGCAATGGCGGCACTGCCCTATCTCAAACAAGAGGGACGCGGGGCGTTAATTCATATTTCCTCAATGGAAGGTGTACGTGCTCTACCACTGCAAAGCCCTTACTCTGCTGCCAAACATGGTGTAGAAGGTTTCTTAGAAGCACTGCGCGTTGAGTTGCAACACGAAAAATTGCCCATCAGCGTTACATCAATAAAACCTGCGGTCATTAACACGCCTTACTACAACAAAGTTCGCACGAAACTAGGGGTTAAGCCTACAGGGATACCGCCGTATTATCAGCCCAGCATTGTCGTTGATGCCATTCTCTACACTGCTGAACATCCCACTCGTGACTTTATCGCTGGGGATGTGGGCAGAGTGTTAGATGTGTTGCAGCGCGTTTCACCAGAACTTGTGGATTCCATATTGGCGGTTGTCGGCATTCCGGGACAGCGCACCAACGAACCAAAGTCAGAGGACGCACCAGACAATCTTTTTGCACCCGCCATCCCAGAGTACGACCGAGTTAAGGGAGACTTTGACAATCTAGTAATACCAACTTTCTTGGATTGGTTCGATATGAATCCACCGCTGAAGTGGGGCGCGGTTGCTTTTGCGGCGCTGGGTGTTGCAGCGTTACTCGGCGGGTGGCGTCCTGGGAATGATGTTTGATAGTGACATTCTCCCCACCGCTCCGCGCGGATGGGGCAACTCCTACGTCACCTTGAAGAAATTTCCTGCTTCATTGGTCGCATCTAGACTTGCAATGCAAGCGGATTGCTTGTCCCCGACAACGATACCCTTACGGGTTCGGCACTTCCTTCAAGTCGGGCGTTGCCCGCCCAACGGAGTGCCTCACCTCCACAGGCAGATTAGAGACTCAGTCAGGTCCCACGGAGTCTTTGTACAAGAAGCGAAAAGCTTTGTACAACCCTACATATTGGTTTTAGGCATTGATGGTTTCATGCATAGGCAATCTTTCTCAATGCAACCCCATACCAATTGTCATGGTTCAGGAGGCAGTGACGGGTACGCAGGGGGTTTCCCCCATGAGCATCTGCCGTTACCGTCGAGAGAGTTTGCACTGTTCACCTTGTAAGCAAGTTCGTTTGTGTCAATCTGGTCAGTGGGAGCGCTGATACGATAATTGTAGCACAATCAGGCTACGGTTATGGCAAGAGACAAAATATTTCGAGTTCGACTGACTCAGCCAAGTTTGGGACAAATTGGAGAATGCTGCTCAAAGAAAAGGAATTTCGTCAGCCGAATTGATAAGAGACTACATCAAGCAATTACCAAGTTCAGAGAGAGCGAAACGTCGAACCACCTCACTCTCTCAATGACTTGCAAGTCCTGCCTGCAAGGGAGATGGTTTCGTCATCTCCCGGCGTGATGCACCCCACCCACAAGGGGATGGGGTTTTACGCGCGATCAATAAAGACGACACTCTTGAGAAGAATCACTGTTATCAGTAGGCAATCCTACCTCAGCCTCCGCACGGTTCAGCATTGACTCATGCAGGTGTTTTTCATGATGACGTTGCTGCGCCATTAACTCCCGTGCTTCTTCTTGAGTCATAGCGTCTGTCCCTGCGGGATGTACTGCTTCAGCACGATTGAGCATTGACTCGTGCAAGTGTTCGTCATGCTGGCGCTGCTGAACCATTAATTCCCGTGCTTTATCTTGAGTACTCATGCAATTTTCTCTCATCAATATTTAAACTGTCCTTCTATTTTGCAACTTAAAAAACTAAAGCAAAACGTTAATCCGATAAATAAAACAGAAATTGACAAAAAACAATTTATCGCAACTTAGATGCAGCTAATATTGTTATCTGGTAAGCTTACCCCCGGCTGAAGCACGGGGGCATTCGCCACCGAGTCCAGAGCGGTTGTTTTCACTAGCCCTCTTCCCCAACGATGTTGCAGATGAACATCCGCAAGCATATTGGTTCAGGAACCTGAAGGGCGGCTTACTGGTTCTGGGTTCCCACTAGTACATACGAGGTACGCTTACTCCAGATGTTGTTTCTACAACCGAGGTTATGTTCCCGGACGCCCCCATTACTTCGATTTGCGTGTTATGCACCAACACTTGCCTACTGGCGAGACCGTTTCTGCGAAGTATAACAGTGCCCATGCTCCATTTCGGCATATCATTATAGTAGCACTATTATTGCTACTATAATGATATGCCAAGAGAAAAGATGTTGCGAGTTCGACTGTCCGAAAAAGAGTTCGAGACACTAAGAGAATATGCTCAATCAACAGATATGCAAATCTCGGAAGTTATTCGAGACTACATCAAAGAATTATCACGGCGAAAAAAGTCGCCCTAAAAGGGCGAGGCTTCAGACCCATTTTTTCGGTGAACACTCTCTATATCAGGCGGCGGAGTTTCACTCTCGATTCCCAGCCATAAGAGATACTCTATATTCCCAGCAGGACCCAGGCGACCAAGTTAAACCCTTGTACTTCCATCCCAATTCACTGGCGGCTTGCAACACCTGAAAAATAGCATCTGCTTGGTCTTTAGAATCACGCACAACACCTTTTTTACCTACACGGTTTTTCCCGACTTCAAACTGTGGTTTCACTAGTAATACAGCTTCACGGGGAGATTGCAGTAGCTGCCATAGAGCAGGCAAAATCTTGGTTAAGGAAATAAACGACACATCAACCACCGCTAAATCAGCTAGTTCAGCATCACCATACAACTCTTCTGGCTTCAGATACCGTAAATTCGTGCGTTCCTTCAAAATCACCCGAGAATCATTTCGCAAGTGCCAGTCAACTTGTCCATAACCAACATCAACGCCGTAAACCAATTTTGCCGCGGCTTGCAGCAGACAATCAGTAAAACCACCTGTAGAAATACCGCCATCCAAACAAATGCGCCCTTCCACAGGAATCGCAAACACTTGCAATGCTTTTGCTAACTTTTCCCCGCCTCTAGAAACAAAGGGCGATCGCTCTTTTATCTGAATTTGCGCCGCAACATCAACTTCCGTACCAGGCTTATCAATCACCTGCTGATCAACACTCACTTCCCCCCGCCTGAATAAGCCGCTGTGCTTGTTGGCGCGAGGAGCATAAATTGAGTTCTACTAATAAAGTGTCAAGTCGTTGTTTAGCCAATTATCTTTACTCTTGTGGTAATATCAAAGCTATTGCACGATTTATAATTTCTTCTCGGTTAACCAGTTGTTCTAATTCTTCTGGTTGATAACGCCCTTCTTCTACTTCTAGGGAAGCCTCATCGATGGCATTTAAGTAAGCTTCTTGTAAGGTTTCCAGCAATTCTTCAGCAGTTAAATAATAGCCCCCTGTTTTGCGACGCTTATTTTCCCTTTGAATTTCCCGAACTGAATTGCGAATAGAAACATCCCAAGAGCGAGTCGTGCGGTTTTCTGCTTGCTGTTTAATCAGATGCAACAGCAGAATCACGGCATAACTACGAATCGTCTTGATTATATCCTTACGGCTCATCTCTTCTAATTCTTCAACGATGACCAACGCTCCTGGTACATCACCTTTGAGCAACAAATCTTTTAACTCTAGTAATTCTTCCATATCCAGTGCCTCAATCGTTGGGCAACTTCTATTTTGGCGGATTTTCGGCGATCTTAATGGACTGGATTTGTAAACCGAATGTGTGACCAATCATAAATCAATAGCCCCTAAAATGCTGTGTAGAGCCTTCTAGGGGCTATTTGGTGTAGTCATAGTCACAGAAGACCTTAATAGTTATCATTTTGAAGGTTTTCTTCCATGAAATTTTGATGTAATCCAAATAACATTGATTCAAATCATCACCTTGATTATCCTAGTTATAGGAACTGCATATACAGAGTCATTTGCGGCACGACCAACTCAACGTATTGGCAGAAAATAGGAATCATCAATGTTTGCATTGTTGAGAAACACTCGATAAGCACGAGTCATCAGGTGTTGTTTACGTCTGGCTGCCATCAGTCCATAACAGGAGGCTTGTATCGCTTTCTTTCTGCCTAGCAGCACAGTATATCAAAAAAAGCAAAGCCATCGAGAACTAGTTATTATGCCTAATTCAATTAACCAACAAATCTTACTCAAAAGCCGCCCAGTTGGGGAACCGAAAGAAAGTGATTTCGCCCTGATCGAAACCCCAATCCCAGAACCAGGGGAAGGGGAAGTTCTCAACCGCACGATCTATCTGTCCCTCGACCCCTACATGCGCGGTCGCATGAGCGATCGCGAATCTTATGCTACTCCGGTAGAATTGGGGTCTGTGATGGTGGGTGGCACAGTCAGCCAAGTGGTGAAATCGAACCATCCCCAATTCTCAGCTGGAGATTTTGTGCTTAGTTATGACGGCTGGCAAGCCTATGGCGTATCGAAAGGCGAAACGTTGCGTAAGCTTGACCCCAATCAAGCGCCCATCTCCTATGCGTTGGGCATAACGGGGATGCCCGGAATGACGGCATATTTTGCGCTGCTTGATATTGGGCAACCCCAAGCGGGCGAAACGGTTGTCGTTTCTGCTGCCTCTGGCGCAGTCGGTTCTGTAGCCGGTCAAATTGCCAAACTCAAAGGCTGTCGGGCAGTGGGGGTGGCTGGTAGTGAGGCGAAATGCGATTACGTAGTGAAAGAATTAGGGTTTGATGCCTGCATTAACCGCAAAAATCAAGACCTAAGTTCAGCACTCAAAGCTGCTAGTCCTAACGGAATCGACGTTTACTTTGACAATACGGCAGGTCCAATTTTAGAAGCTGTGTTGCAGCAGATTAATCTGGGGGCAAGAATACCACTGGTTGGTTTAATCTCGCAGTACAACGCAGAAAATCCTCCTCCTGGTCCTAATTTGATGCCACTGTTGGTTAAACGCGCTTTAATCAAAGGTTTTCTGGTTGGTGATTACCAACAGCGTCAGGCAGAGTTCGTAAACGATGTTTCTCAGTGGTTGCAGGAAGGTAAGCTCAAGTATAAAGAAGACGTTGTAGAGGGTCTGGAAAACGCCCCGCACGCCTTCATCGGTTTACTACAAGGGAAAAACTTTGGCAAGCTGATTGTCAAAGTCAGTGACGATCCAACTCGATGAACACGCCTTAGAAATGAGTTACAAGCAATCCTATTTGAGGTGTGAGATGCCAGCGCTTCAGATCCCCGACTTTTTAGAGAAGTCGGGGATCTCGCCTTCACGAGCGATCGCGTAACGCATCAACTCAACCATGTACCTCACACTGCGTGAAGTACCTACACTCCCGCTCATGGGTGAGTGCAGGCTTCCGGTCTCACTCGCCGTTGCCTCTTTGTACAAGTACAATTTGGTCTTACACAGCGTCTCTCGCCAATAGGCGTTTACTAGGTCATAAGCCTAGACCCCGGCAGTCGCCCAGCCTTCCGCAGGCGAATATCGTTTTTTTGTCCGAGGATTCGCATGGAGTGTGCTTTGCTCTCCAGCGGCAAATCCCATTCCCCTGGTCTACCGAGCTTTCTGCGGTAAGCGTCGTTACGCTACTTTCTTTTGACCTATCTGTTTGCTGGCGGGCGGGTCAACGACCATCTCTATAATATCACGGAGATAGACAATCAACGAGGACACCCCTGTCCCGCGTTAAACGACGTTTAATATAGGTCGGGGGTGTACCGAGTTTTTGTCCAGGACAGCAACTACCGCCTCCCTTACGGGTAGGACGTAGTTTCGCGCCCGAATTAGCTAAATTGCCTACAGCCAGCTCTAGTGTGTCTCTTGGCATGAAAAGCATGGCAAACGGTATTCTTTTACCGTCAAATACGGTAACGCCAATTGAGTGCCTACATTATGCATTGAATCTGCCCACATCGCTTGTAATTACGGGAATTGACAGCATGGAGATTCTCGATCAAGCGTTTGAAGCGGTGCGGACGTTCAAGCCGATGAATGATGAGCAGGTGCGATCGCTGTTAGCAAAAACAGCAGAAGCGGCATCACGCGGCGAGTTTGAGCCATTCAAAACCTCATCAATTTACGACGGCACTGCCGAGAATCCGGATTGGCTAGGAGAGGTGCCAGAGCGCATCCAGCAATTGATGTCAGTGTGAGCGACAGAGCAGATTGAATTAATTGATGTGCTATACAAGAGCTAATGCAGCTTAAATGATAGACGATGCACTGCGAACGAATTGTTAGGCTTTAATGAGTTTTCCCTCAGCTAATATTGAGAACATAAATGCCTTACGTTATTTTCTATTCTTATGTTTTTTACTGTTCTCTCCTCAAGAACACCAACCTTATCTTCAACTCTTCCCAATGTTTTCCTGGTTAGGGATAACTGGGACGACTGGTTTGAGTTTTCAACTTTATTTTCGTTAATCATATTTGATGAAGCAGGTGAACAACACCAGCCAGGGGGTGTCAAAATTGGTCAGTTTGGTATGCAGAAGGGACAACGTAGCCCTCAAATACCAGATGAATTCGATGCATTGGACGAACACTTCTTCTCGCTTGGGCAAGAAGACAGCTATTACGAGAGTCTAAAGAAACTCAGTCACTCACTACGAGAGCGAGTGCTAACTGGACTAAGGGATGTCGTTGCAGATCTTTCACTATTTGAGAGAGCACTTGAGGAGCGAGTAACTAAGATTTCACTTTTGAGGTCTGTTACTCCTATGTCTGTGCGTGGACAGTTCCGACGATTGGTAGATGGAGGAGCTCGGCTCTCTCGCTACGACTTCTCCTATCAATCGCCAAGTCGTAGTGGTAGTACAATACCTTCGATTGTTCTATCTTTTGAGGTTGAACCAGAGTCAAATCCTCCAACTAATATCCATGTCTTAATCGGTCGGAATGGTGTTGGTAAAACTCGTATTCTTAATTACATGACACGTTCACTAGTGGATGAAGAGGCATCCCCCAATCAATTTGGAAGGTTCACTTCCCAAGAGATGAGCAATAATATTGAACTTTTCGCAAATCTAGTTTCTGTTACTTTTAGTGCCTTTGATGATTTTGAACCACTGCGTGAGAGAAAGGATAAGACAGTTGGTATTAAATACTCTTATGTTGGACTAAAGCGCTTGAGTAGCAAGGGAAAAGAGGCTAACCCTGCACCAAAAACTCCTCAAATATTGGCAACTGAGTTTGTAAGTAGTGTACGCGCTTGCAGGCAAGGTGCTAGAGTCATTCGCTGGCAAAGATCTCTGGAAATGCTTGAAGCAGATCCAATCTTCAAAGAAGCGGAGGTAGCATCACTAGCTGATGGTAATGAAAATGAGTTATTTGATAAGAAAGCTCGTAAAGTTTTTGATAAGCTCAGTTCTGGTCACAAAATTGTTCTCTTGACAATGACCCGGTTAGTTGAAACCGTTGAAGAGCGTACATTAGTTTTGCTAGATGAGCCAGAAGCACATCTTCATCCACCACTTCTGTCTGCATTCGTTAGAGCGCTTTCTGAGCTTTTAATATATCGAAATGGCGTTGCAATCATAGCAACTCACTCGCCCGTTGTTCTCCAAGAAGTTCCTAGAAGCTGCGCTTGGAAGTTACGCCGTACTGGCTCTGAAGCCATAGTTGAAAGACCTGAGATAGAAACTTTTGGAGAAAATGCTGGTATCCTAACACGTGAAGTATTCGGATTGGAAGTAACACAGTCTGGGTTCCATAGATTACTTCAGGCTGCTGTAGAACACGGGAGAAGTTTTGAATCTACTATGGACATGTTTGATTATGAACTTGGAGCTGAAGCACGTGCTATCTTACGCGCTCTGATCGTAGCACGCGACTCCGAAGAGGAGTTGTAACGTCATGCGAAAGTTGACAAAGCCTCTTGATGAGCCTGGAGCAGTTTTCCTCACGTGCATCAGCCGTGTTAGGAACATTGGTTTAAAGTCCCGTCTAACCTCAGTCGGAGCAACTATAGTAGCGGCTGCTAATGAATTTGAAGCGGCTGCTTCAACGACTACGCTTCATACATTGATACCGCAAAATGATGTTAATGGGATAGTGACAAAGCAAGAGATGTTAGAAGTATACACAAATAGGATGGCAAAAAAAGATGCTCCAGGACGCTCAATTTACGATAAGTTATTGGCTGCTCCTGCACATGGTCGTTGTCCCTTATGTGGACAGCGCGTAGTCTCTACCCTAGATCATCATCTACCTAAGACCGAATATCCGGCACTTGCTGTTGTTCCAATAAATTTGGTTCCTGCTTGTGCAGATTGTAATAAGACAAAGATTGCTGCAATTCCAAAGACGTCAGATCAAGAGACAATTCATCCATACTTTGATGATGTCGAAACTGACTTATGGCTTTATGCAAAAGTTATTGAGACCTCTCCAGCTGTCCTTCAATTTTTTGCGAAACCACCTGTAGGTTGGGATATTCTGAAGGCTAAACGCATCGAACACCACTTTAAAGTATTTAAGCTTTCATATCTTTACACCTCACATGCAGCAACAGAACTTGTCAATATTCGAGATCGTCTTGCTCAGCTTTTCTCTAAGACGGGCTATAAAGGAGTTAATGCTCATCTCAGTGAAGAAGCTGCAAGTCGTGAGTCAGTATATTTAAACTCTTGGCAAACAGCTATGTATAAAGCATTGGCTGCTAGCTTTTGGTACTGTTCTGGAGGATTCAGCGCATGAGTAAAGTATCTAAATATGCATGATATAGACTTGTTTCTCCATATTCCAAGCCAAGCCTAACAATTCGCTTAGCGCAGACTCATGAAAGCCTTCCACTGCTGAGTTCAAAGTTGTTTGCAGCCCCTCACGCGAATCGTTAGGCAGATTTTCTCCACCAGATTAACTAGATTTACTGTTAAAGTCATTTAGACTTTTTGTGGCATCAAGAAATGCTCTTTGCTCTTCATTCTGCCGAGTAAGTGTTTGGATTATATAGGACAATGCAACCCGTATGTATTCGGAGTTCTTTAGACACTCCTCTTCACGAAGCCTGTGAATTCCAGCACTCAATGTGTCGTAAATTATTGCTAAAGGATTCATCCCATTTGGTCTTAAAATATTCTGAATCATCTTCCAGAAACCTATCGATATCTTTGTCAAGATTGATTGACCAAGCAGGACTTTGACCAACTTTTCTAATCGTGCTAGCTTCATAAGGGGATGGTATTAATTGGATTAATACCAACTGTCCGGATAGCAGGCTGCTTTGGGTGGATAGACCGCAGAGTTCCGTATATCTTCCAAATTATTCTCTAAGGAACAAGCGTTGGCTTTGACGTAAAATCTAGCCGATGAACGCAATCGTGTTTCTCTACTGGTTTGTCTTATAGCAAGAATTAGCGGAAATCGATGCTATATGCGCCAAGCGATGCTCATGGAGACGCTTCGCGATCGCAATTCCCAGTATACATCTGTTGCAAGAGCTAAGCCATCCTACCAGATTGGCGCTCGTACTAAAAAGTAGTCATAGACAGAACTCCAGGAAGGTATCCTCGAACACACAATATTGAACTTCCGTCCTAACCATAGGGAAGATGAAACAGAAGCGCGATCGCAGCTACAACATACATACCATAAAGCATTCGGTTTTTGTGAGATACGTCTGATTTCGTCTGGAGCGTCGAGAGGCAGTATCCAACCAACAAACCGATAAGGAGACTTTTTTATGACCACAACGACCCCAAACCGAACGACCGACTCAACTTCTCATGCACCCGCTCCCTACACCGGATTCGATCGCCTATTCATCGGTGGACGTTGGGTCACAGGAAAGACATTTTTCATTTGGAAATCCCTTATTACTGGCTTTGACGTTCGTGCTGAGTTTGGGTGCTGCCATGAGTGCGCCAGCATGGCAAGCGATCGTCCGTGACGCTCCTACACTGCCCTAACGGGGAGCGTGTAGGCTTCTCAGGTATTCCGGAGAATACGGAGAACTTCCTTGGAGGTGGTATCGGTAATAGAATTTACTATTGCCATACCACCTTTTCGGCGTTTTATGCTGGGGAACACGTCCAGCCCCAGCCTCTTCAAGTTGATAGCAGCATTGACATCTCTATCAACCCAGAGCTTCTGCATTTCATCCCAATACTCTCGAATATCTCTATCAGTAAAGGCAAATTCGTCTCGGTAGGAGAGCAATTGAGAGCTATAGGCAGGATTCTTTGCAACCACAACGGCTCCAGCTTTTCCAGCTATGTGACCTAAGATTTCAAAGAATTGACCAAATGCAGCATCAGCCCATGACAGGTTCAACCCTGATTTGACGGACTGACCGTTGGGAAGATATGCCCCTGTCTCGTCTTGTTTAGGGGCATTGCGTCGGGTAAGACCTGTTAGGTTGAGGTCTTCATAGAAAAATACTTTCTTGCCAGTTCTCACTAGTTTGTGAGCAGTTTTGTACTGGAAATCTTTCCTCGCTCTAGCTATTTTCTGGTGCTGCCTTCCTTCTGTTTTAGCTAGCTTACGTCTAGACGCAGAACCTTTTTTTCTTAAATTCTTCTTCTTAGATATCTGAGCTAGCTTTTCTAAACTCTTGCGTAGAACTTTGAGAGAGGGAAGCTTTGTATTCTCTGATGTTGCAAGGTAGCTGTCTTCATGCAAGACAGCATCCAGTCCCATCGAGTTTTCCCATGTAGGAATAATTGATTCTGGGGTGATAGTAGGAACGGTTACATCTTCTAGTCGTAAGTTTACAAACCAGCCATCGCTCTTTTTGATGAACTGCAACTGCTTGAGAACAGCGCCATCCGGGATATGTCTATGTGACCGAACTTTAATTAAGCCAATCTTAGGGACTTTGATGTAGAGATACTTCCCGCCCACTGAGCAAGAATGCAACTCTAGTCCAGCACCTTCAATTACGAAAGAGCGAAAACGAGACTCGGATTTAAAGCGTGGTTTTCCACTACGCTTCCCAGATGAGTCGCCTGCAATAAAGCGTTCAAAGGCTTTGTCTACTCGCTTACAAACTTCTTGTAGCGTGTTTGCTGGTACTCGCGAGAAATCTAGCTTTTGCCCAGACCACTGAACAACAACAGGTTCTTTTTTGAGGTCTGGCAATTGTTTTTTCTGGTTGTAATAGTTTGGCTTGTCCCGTAATTCTGGTAAGTGTGTTACCAGAGGACAGGCATTAACGGGGGAGCGGTTGCACTCCCACCAATCAAATCTGTCACCTAATTGGCGGTTGTACCAGTACTGGCACGTTCTGAGCCAGAGATTTAGCTCTAGCTTCTGTTGAGTTGTTGCGAATGTTTTGTACTGGTATGTGTATTTCATGTCATCATTGTAAATGAAATCCTTTTACACGACAATGGCAAAACTTACAGAGTGTGTTAATTTTCGTCTCACCCCAGAAGAAAAACAAGTATGGCTGCAATATTGTGACATGACAGCCAGAACGCAAAATGATGTGTTTAGGGATTACCTTCGGGTGCTAGCCAAGAAAATGTCAAAGAAGGGGGTATCGAACCCCCTTCTTTGACCCGCATTCCTCTCACACTCCCCCTATCGGGGTGAGATGTAGTTTCGTGCGGTTTTAGCTGAACTTGTACCTTGCCCTGAAGTACCTACCGCAGTCGCCTTAAGGGGAAACGCGATCGCACTTGGGAGTGCAGCGATCGGGTGAATCTTGGGGCTGGTAGTTGCCAAGCGGTATCGCTTAGCCGCAGGCATAGCGACAGGAGCCCTCTAAAGGGCGATTTTCCGGGTGACACTGCCCTTTGATCGCTCCATCCCACTCTCAATAAATAAATTTTTGTAACAATCAACAATAGTTTGTGTAAAACCCGCGCTTTCTAGCTGAGAAATATAGAGCGCAACTCGGTGCAATGACATTCGAGGTCTTTTATGACAAACGACTCGTTGAGAAAACAGCTAGATGTACAACTTAAAAAATTAGCGCTCCTTGCCCAACGACACCCACAAGCAACCAAGGAGCGACGGATGGCTTTAACACAGCTAGTTGATGCCATTTGGCTGTCAGGTAAACTTATTCGTCCCTATAGCGGTCAATTTCAACGACTTTATGAAGATATTTATCAAGAAGCGGTACAAAGTCTATTCTTTTATATTTGTCGAGATGACAATATTAGCAAATATGACTCAGAACGGGGTGAAGTCATAACCTGGGTGAATATGCTACTCACTAAACGCTTTTTTCCAGAAGCTATACCCGTAATTGTAGGACAAGAAAATGAAATAAGTTTAGACAAGTCTCACATAGAAAATATTTCCGACTCTGAATCTACGTCTTTGTATGAACAAATCATTCAATTTATAGAATCTGACCCAGAAGGAATTTTTATCAAAGAACATATAAAAGGTCATCCGGAAGCAAATTTTCAAGAAATAGCGAGAAGAAGGTATTCGGGAATTCCCTGGAAAGACATCTCAGCCGAATGGCGAATTGGAATTTCATCATTACATAATTTTTATCAAAGATGCCTGAAAAAATTTGCTCCTATATTAAGAGAATATTTGTAGATTTCATAAAATTTAACCGGGTGGTCAAAAAATTATGAGCAACAAAACAGGTTTTTTAACATTTACAGGACTTATATCTCCAGGAGCTAGGCGGCTAGCTGAACAATTATGTAGACAACAAGCCACGCCTGAAAAAGGCGAACAAGTCCGTCTCAATACTTTATCTGTGTCTTTTGTGAATTCATATCTACAATGCATGGGGTTCGAGACAGACTTGGAAGCGAGTGACAGTTGGAACCCAGTGCAGCATTTACTTATGGACGTAGCTGATTTGTCGCTAAAAAATTTAGGCTCGTTAGAATGTCGTCCGGTATTGGAAGGGGAACAGTTTGTCTATGTGCCACCCGAAGCACAGTTAAACCGAATCGGCTATGTGGCTGTGCAAATTAGTAAATCATTTCGAGAGGCAAAGTTGCTAGGATTTGTCAAGGAAGTATCAAATGATGTATTATCAATCAGTCAACTGCATTCTTTGGAAGATTTACTGGATTATTTAGAATATCTGACTCAATTAAATACAGCCAAATTAGCTGATGATTCGCTCAAAGTAAATAATAATTTGGTCAACTTGAAGCAATGGTTTGAGAATATTTTTGATGCTGGCTGGCAAGAAATTGAATCTCTCTTACGCACTCAACCAGCCTATGTAGCTAGTAGCCTTAGAAGTAGTAAGGGCGATTTGGTTAGCAGGGGCAAGTTGATTAATTTGGGGAAACTTTTGACCGAGCAAGCCGTCGTTCTAGTCGTTACTCTCACTCCAGACAATGACCAGGAAATGGACGTTATCGTGGAAGTACATCCCACAAGCAAAGAAAATTATTTGCCACCAAATCTCCATTTGACATTGTTGGATTGTGATGGAGCATCTGTCATGGAAGCCCAAACTAGAAGCAGCAATAAGAATATTCAATTGGAGTTTAGTTGCGAGATAGGAGAACGTTTCAGTGTTAAACTCGCTCTGGCGGATGTCAGCACTATAGAAGATTTTGTCATCTGAAGCGAATATAGAGGTGCTGCCAATGAGAAAGTTAGTTGTCCTGAAGCTAGATGGCGATTTAGAGGTGGGGGTGCGGGTGACGCTGGAGATTGGGGAAGAAGGCTTTCGCCCCAGTACAGAAATTTCCGGTAAGTTACCCTCAAATCCAAACATGGTGAGAGCAATTGACCAGTGGCGGTCAACTTATTGCAGTCTGGGAAATGCCCGTATCAAAGCCAAAAAAATTATTTACGATGGTTCCATTACCCAGTGGCGCAATGACTGCGAAAGCGCTGCTTGTGAGTTGCGTAAGCATCTGAATAACTGGTTGCTGTCAGAGTCTTTTCGCCCGGTGCGGGAAAAATGGCTCAAACACTTAATGCCAGAGGACGAAGTGCGGGTGCTGATACGCACTCCTTGTTTGCAGATCAAGAAACTTCCTTGGCATTTGTGGGATTTGATTGATCAAGATTATCAAAAAGCTGAAGTCGCTTTAAGTGTTCCAGAGTCAGAACAAGTGGCAGCCGCATTGCAGACATCTGCCCAAAGAAATAAAATCAGAATTTTAGCGATTTTGGGTGATAGTAATGGTATTAATGTAGACCAAGACCGCCAGTTACTAAAAAAATTGCCGGGTGCGGCTACGACCTTTTTGGAACAGCCTCAACGTCAAGACATCAACGACCAGTTGTGGAACCAACCCTGGAACATCTTATTCTTCGCGGGTCATAGCAAGACCGAAGGTGACACTGGTCGCATCTATATTAATGAGACAGAGAGCTTAACAATTGCCGAACTCAAGTATGCGTTGAGAAATGCTGTTGCCAACGGGTTGCAATTAGCGATTTTCAACTCCTGTGATGGGTTGGGATTAGCGCGAGAACTACAAGATTTACATATTCCGCAAATTATTGTCATGCGAGAGCCGGTGCCAGACTTGGTGGCTCAAGCATTTTTAAAGCATTTTCTGCAGGCTTTTTCCTCAGGACAGTCTATATATGCTGCCTTTCGGACTGCTAGAGAAAAACTCCACGGACTAGAGGGCGAATATCCAGGCGCAAGTTGGTTGCCAGTCATTTGCGAACATCCTGCTGTAGTGCCAATGGCTTGGGCAAAATCCCGAGTTCCCAACACTCGCCGCCTCGGAACCTTGCTAGTTTTGAGTTTGTTGATAACCGCTGGCGTACTAGGGATAAGACACCAAGGAGGATTGCAAACATGGGAGTTGCAGGCTTATGACCAATTCATGCGATCGCCGCCTCGCTTTTTACTCGCTTCGCGATCGCGTCCACAGGAAAAGCAAGATTCGCGCCTGTTGATAGTCACTGTCACCGAAGATGATTTGAAACTAAAAGAACAGCAACAAGGAAAAGGGTCACTCTCAGATATAGCACTGGCGCAGCTGTTGGAAAAACTTGCACAGTTCCAACCGCGAACCATTGGCTTGGATATTTATCGTCCTTGGACAGTAAATCCCAACCAGGCTGCTTTAGCCACTCGTCTGCAAACTGCTGATAACTTCTTTGCGATTTGTAAAGTGAGCGATCGCACACAAGACCATCAGGGAACTTCACCTCCAAAGGAAGTTCCAAAAGAACGCCAAGGATTTAGTGATATTGTCCCAGATCCAGACGGTGTTGTGCGTCGTCATTTATTGGCAATGCAACCAGCAGACCCAACAACCCCATGTACTGCACACTACGCCCTTAACGCCCAACTGGCATTCCACTACCTCCAGAAGGAGGGTATTTCTGCCAAATACACTCCCCAAGGGGATTTGCAGCTAGGCAACGTCGTATTTAAGCGGTTGCGGTCTCACATGGGTGGATATCAACAATTAGATACAGAGGGCTATCAAATATTGCTCAATTACCGCTCTTACCAAGATTCTCCTTTAGAAATTGCCCCCACAGTCACACTCACAGATGTTCTTAGGGGTAAGGTCAACCCGGAACAAGTCAAAGACCGAATTGTCCTCATTGGTACCACTGCCCCAAGCTTCCGTGATTATAGTCCTACCCCTTACATGACTGGGCAGGGTTTTTCCCTGGAAATACCAGGGGTCATTCTGCAAGCACAGATGGTGAGTCAGCTTGTGAGTGCGGTGAAAGATGGGCGACCTTTGATATCAGTTTTGCCTGTTTGGGGTGAAGTGTTGTGGGTTTGGGGTTGGTCTGTGGTTGGAGGAGCAATTGCTTGGCGCTATCAGTCAGGACGACATCTCATACTAGCGGGTGGAGGCGCAATAGGCGTTTTATACGTTGTTTGCTTAATTCTCTTTTGCTCTGGCATTTGGGTTCCCCTCGTCCCGTCAGCCTTAGTTTTAGTAGTGACTGGCGGCACAGTGGCGATTTACCTCGCTTCACAACAAAGTCAGCGACAATTGATTTTTACAATTTGAGGCATCATAAAAAAGATGAAATTGTCTGTGCAAAAGATTCAACTTTCCCTCGCCATTAGTTTTTTAACACTTATCAATTTAACACTCCTTAGCTGTATACAAGTGCAGGCACAGCCTGGAAACTCCAAGGGACAATTAAACCAATCATTGATTTTCGCTGCACCGCCCCCACCACCAGACATCGGGGAACCAGGTAAGCGAGCAGAAGCAGGTAGCCGTGGCTGTGGTCAGGATACCATGAAAAAACCCCTGACTTCTTCTCAAAAGCGGCTCACAGCCTTAGTACCTGTTTATTCAAAGTCAGAATTGGTGTTTGCAGCAACGATTGCCGAACATCCTAGTTTCTCGTTCTATGTTCCTTATTCGTCGTCCTTAGCTTATGGAGAGTTTGTGCTAGAAGATGAAGCACAAAATCAGACTATTTACAAAACTTCTTTGACAGGGACACCAGGAGTAGTGAACCTGAGTTTGCCATCAAAAGCAGCACCTTTGGAGATTGGTAAGAGGTATCGTTGGTATTTTAACATCTACTGTAAGAAGGATAATCAAATTATTGCTGATGTTGAAGGGTACGTAAAACGGGAGCAACTGAACTCTGCTCTGAAAACTCAATTAGAAAAAGCGACACCAAGCCAGCGCGTAGCCCTTTATGGTACTAATGGTATTTGGTATGAGGCACTGAGCGCTGCTAGTGAACTGCGTCGTACTACTGGGCAAGATACTTCTTGGGTTGCGCTGTTGCAAACTGTTGGTTTGAATGATTTTGCAACTGAACCAAAAGTGGAGTGCTGCAACCTAGAAAGTCAGTAGTGAAGTCCAATGCTAACTTGCTCTGCAAGATGCAGGGTTAAACGAAGGACTATGGGGCGTGGTGGTGGGAGCATTTGCTATGAGGACGACTTCCCCTTTTTCGTTGATTATCCAACCAGTAGCTTCTACAATGCGTTCTGGTACGGCGGTAGTTGTTTTGCTGGTAACAGATGGACTATTGCGGTTATTACTGCTTGGATTGAGAGTGATTAAATCTACTTGAACTGCATCAGTGCTGAGGGCATCGCCGGGATTAGGAGGCAAGCCGCCGCGTCCGGTGATGATAAATTGGCTCTTAGCTACAGTTCCACCCGCAGTACAGCTTTGTGTCACTTGGGTATCAACTGGTACTGACGGCAAGTTAATTAAGCCGCGACTGAGGTCAACATCGGGTTGATTGATTTCTACGGTACCACTGAACTCAGGACTTGCCCCAGTGGCGGTGATGTCACTTGTTTTATCAGATGCTACATCTCGGAACTGTGTACCAAAGATACCTTGGGCATTGATTCGCACATTCCCGCCACGGAAGTTAGCAGAATTGGCGCTAATATCACTATTTTCAAATGCCGCTAATACGTCTGTGTCAATGTTGATGTTACCGCCGATGACATTTTCTCCAGTGGCGTTGGTTCTGATGTTGCTGCCACGGCGCATAATCAAATCTCGTGAGTTAATGTTAATTGTCGCCTGTTCCCTATTCGGGTCAAATTTAGCGCTTTGTGTATCAGCGCTGAGTAACTGGAGCTTAGACTAAGCAACAAAAAAAGACCCAGCAGCACGCTCGTTGATGAGACACAAGCTTCAAGCATAAAAATCTTTGTGATTAAGCGAATTCTGGTAACTGTTTGCGAGGCTTACTAGTAGTTTTTTTGACTATAGGATAGCGAATTCTACGTTGTCTTGCTTGTCCTGGTTTCCAACCAGGGGACTTTCCTTTGAGGTTTGGGTGAACGGGCAGGAGTACCAATAGCCTCTAAAATGATCCCCATAGCCTGAGCAACCCTTCCGGGGGTTAGTTTGTCTATCGACTTCTGCCAAGGTAGGGGGTTATCAGCAACGATATCACCAGCTAACCACAATTCCCAAGTAATCATCGGCATCAAGTCACTCCAACGCTCACATTGCTTGGGAGTACTGAGTTTTGGAAGAGTCCAGTGCAGGCGTTGCTTCAAAAAACGATACCAGTGGTCAACAGTAAAGCGACGTAAGTAGAGTCGCCAAACTTCTGATATTGGAGGCATTTGTTCTCCAATCCAAGCCAACCAAATACCACTTAATTCGTTCTAGCTCTTTGGGTATGTCTGTGTCTAGTTCGGTATCTTTTTTGCTAAGTCCTTTTGCCGTCTGATTCATCACTGTCAGCCGCATGGTGATATGAAACCAATCCAAGAGATATTCTGCGTTGGGATTGAGATAAAGCTGTAGTTCGCGTATCTTCTCATCACCGTCTGACAGGAAAGTTACTTGTTGATTCATTTGCATTCCAAGAGAAGTCAAGACCTCAAAGATCCGACGTTGGGGTTTGGTATCGTAACAAGAAACTCGCCCAAATCGCTTCGATGTACTGTCTGCTTTTATACTCTTATCAACGATAACTTCAAAATTACCTTTGGAAAGCAATTTTTTGTCGTAGGAACGAACATATCCACCATCCATTCCCAGTACCAAAGGTAAATCAGGTCGGGGCAATTCCTCCCAATCTCTTGGACAGCCTTCAATGTATCCTCCTTTTTCTTCCCCCAACTCGTCTTCTAAGCGTTGACCAATTGAGTGTAAGTTATTCCGTATCGATGTAGTGTTTATTTCTCCTTCTATTGGTAATACTTCCTGCAATAGTTTCACAGACAGTCCGTAAGACATCAAAGACCCAAACTTGGACTCCAGATACAATAGTTCTCTTGAAGTGCGTTCTGGTAGTAAGTTGGCTACTGGGTTAAAGCTACGGGTTGGTTGTTCCTGACACAGGCAGTGAAATAGTCGAGGGCATTTGAGATGTAACTTACCAAACAATGTGCGGTATACAATTGTACGCTTGTCTTTATGCAATAGTTTCTTGCGGAGCGTGCAAACATAATTCCTGTTGTTGAGAGTACTCTGCTACTTGTTGCTCGGCTAGGGTGCGTTGGAGGCTTTGTAGTAATGTTTTGGCTTCTGCTAGCTTTAGTCCCAAATTTTCTGGCTGTAAAGCACCGCGCTCAAGGAGCATAATTTCTTGGACAACTTGGGGATCTCCATTGTCTGACTCAACAACTATTTGGATTTTGACTTTCACACTATTTCAATACAAATAACATCTCTTTATCCCCAGCCGCGTATTGCTGTAACCGTTGGTTGATTTTTGGGCGGTCAAAATGGTCAACCATTAACCATTGGCGTAGTTCGTACATCTCTTCAATATTGCCAGGGATATCACCTTCATCCATAAAGTACTGCACCGAGAAGCTATATATCTTACCGAGTATTCCTGCTTTTGTGCCATGAACTCCCACGAGCCACCACAGTCTTCTGGAGGACAAGCACGTTGACCACTAATGCACACTGGATAAAAGCAATTTGATTTGGAAGTGAGAATTGCTTCGACCCGAATTTGATGCTGCCAGTTATCACCTTTCGTCATATTCGTATAAAAAACGCTCTCGCATTCGCCAGCCAAAATCTGATAATTTGACTTCTTTTGGGTCGTCAGAAAACCACATTCCCCCAATTTTAGCAATCCCGTAATGCTTACCATGGATTACAAAGCGATGTAGGTGGGAATCAGTCCACCCCATTGCTATCTGGATAATATAGTGCAAATCGGCGATTGTGCTGTCGCTGCGGATTTTGACCCTACGCCAAATCATTGGACTGATGCCTAGGATAAAAATATGAAGCTGGTAGATGACAAGTTCCTCAGAATTGGACATTTGGTCATCTTACCGCATTGCCAGTCTCATCTCCCCTGAAAAAAATCACTCTCTCGTTGATGGTGCTGACGTGCAAGATGGCTTTTATGAACAGATGCATTATCGTGAATGATGACGGTGATTTGTCCTGTTACACAAGTTGAAGTCAGAACTATCTTCGTACTGTACGAAGATGAATCAATTAATCAGCTTCTTAAACCATATTTAGAAGTTTGACTTTTCACGGGATGTGGAAAAGAAAGAGCGGTTTGCGAATAAAGTGATTCTGTTGGCGAATTGCGTTGGCGCAGCCCGTTGCAGGCATTGCTATGCTCAAACCTTTGAAATGTCGTAGCCGCTACGCCAGAAATTGTGGTTTACATAAATTCGCCAACAAAGTCACAATAATCATAGATTTTATATTTATTTTTCTAATCTTCTTTGATACTACAAAATGATATGTACAAATTCACAAAAATTACTATTTTTCCAAAAAATCACCAAAAAAATCATTAAAAAATGTACAATCAATAGATTCTACATACTGTTTACACAAATATCTGGCTTTTTGCACAATTTAGCATAATTTTCAATTATAACTTTTTTAATATACATTTCCAATAACTTGCTGATTCAATGTATGTTAGTAACTATGAGTTAAATGCACTCAGAGCAAAAACAAATTTTTAAGATTCAACTATATAGAAGCCTAAATGAGATTCAAACACAGACCTGTTGGAATCCTTCTCATTAAGGGAGCTAGATATCAGGTATTTGTAAATCAAATAGGATTCTTATATCAGGAATATGCGCGTTAGTTAATCATAACGAGGAAAAGAAGAATGAAACGACTTATACAAGTAATGTTGGCTTCAATATTAGTTCTTTCAGGAACGTTATTATTCCCTTCACTAGCTAACGCCGTTGTGGCTGGGGGGATGATAGCCATAGATCAACAGTGGCCTTCATCATCTTCCTTTAATAAGGTATCTTTCTTTCAGCAAATTAATGATGATGGAGGAAATAAATCACGCTACTACTGGGCTAATCAATTCTATTTTAAAAATGGTGACGGTGGATATATTGGTCTACAAAATAGATCTAGTGGTGTTTATGCGTTTAATTATTCCATTTGGAAAGCCGAGTCATGGGCTCCTCCTACCCCTAGTGAGCAGGGACATTGTAGATACTTTGATCATGAGGGTAGCGGGGTTCAGTGTGACGTGGTCATCCCTTGGAAAACAGGCCATTTATATCAACTTGATATCATAAAAGAAAATAATAAAGTAAAAGGTGTTATTACTAATTTAATGGATGGTTCAAAGACTAATATCGCTACAATTGTAATTCCTAATACTTGGGGTGGGATATATGCCTCTGTGGGATTTGTTGAAGAATTCTCTCAGGGAGATAACCAACTTCCATCTTGTTCTCATATTGGTGCTCAAACTTCTATTTTCAGAAATCCAATTGGTAATGATTCAGTGGTTGCTAAGCAATCAACACGCACATATGGCAACTGTAAAAATGAATATATTACTCATGCCGCATGTAATGACGACCAGTGTATAAATACAGTTAGTAATTTACAAGGGGCTTTACCACCTAATAACCGCCCTTGAGTAGCAATGGAACTCTAATGTCAGTAGATCACAAACTTTTCTAAGCTTACGCAATAATAAGGGTTTCAGCCTATATAGAAGAAGTCCAAACAGCACCTACTTGAGAGCGCTAGCCTTCAGGTCGGCTAGCGATATCGCCTGAAGTCCTGAATCAGAGGGACTTTTCTCATGCCCATGTACTTTGCTGAAATGTCCATGTGGCAGGGCTTCCAAAAAACTTTGTGATCTACTGATTGTAGATTTGTCATCAATTTCCAACTCAAATGCCTTAAAGGACAACAATATGACCCTAGCTTTTTCAGGATCTACATCCTCTCTCTCACAGAAGAGTCTCGAAGATATCTTTTTACCGTTTTTGAGCGATACTTCTAGCCAGCAGTGGGAAAATACTGATTTCCAGGCACTAACCAGTGAAAACTTCTACACCAAATCAGCTTGGGAGAGTTCCCAAGAAAAGCTGACCCAAGCTTTGAGCGGACTGATACCGGAACATAGGAGGAAAGAATGTGAGGATTACCACCAAGAGGTCAACAATGCCCTCGATGGCCTCGAAGAAGAAATAATTCTGTTGTACGACAAACTCGCGTCTCTCGACAAACAGGAGCAGCAAAAGTACAAGACCTCTATTGAAATCAGCTTCGAGAACTGTCGCCAGAAGTGTTCAGAGGTGTTTAAAGTATTGTACAGCGCACCTTTTGACTACTCTAGCCTCCCAAATCTGCCACATTTACTCTATCTTAGCTTCTATGTCCTGCGGGCAGGCATCAAACTCGATTTGATGCATCAAGAAAAAGAAGGGGAGGGGATATTTGCATCGTTAGAAGGACTCCTGGTTCGGGCGATGACAAGTGCTTTCGAACGGCGCAAATACCTGATCCAAACTGAACTGTCCGGTCCGTTCAAGAATCTTATTTATATTTACGACCACTACCTCCAGCAGTCACTAACTAACTGGGTAGAGAGCAGCGAAGAAGAAAACGCACGCAAAATTGATGACGCTTTGCTTCTCCTCGGAGAGCGCATCGCCGACTCCTATGTACAGGATCTTCAGTGCGACCAAATCAGTTCGCTCCTGACAAGAATTTGGGGAAGGCGAGAAGCGCAAACCTGGGCAAAAGTAAGAGAAGACTTAATCATCATCAATAAAGATGCCGAGTCCCAAGACCCAGCGCAAGAGACCCAAGACCCAGCGCAAGAGACCAAATCCTATACTCAACTGGCAGAATCGACTCAAGAAGTCGCTCTTGATTGGGTAAAGATGAGCTATATTCCCGAGTTGCAACCCGCATCCGTAGTACCTGCTGATTCTAGTATTCTACAAGAGATCATCATAGAAGTTGTTAATGCTTCCCTAGAAAGGTTCCTAGAATCTACTGCTCTAAGGACTTCGGTTCAACTAATAGCTGGAGCCGTCGGAGGCGTGTTTGCTAGCGCGGCTATAAGCGCAATCTTTAGTCTGATTTGGCCTCCACAGCCACCACTTACCGCCGCCGATGTAGACAGGATGATTAATGAACGTGTCGAGCGGGCTGTAAGAGAGATCACAATCTCAACTATCCATACTGATTTTAGGGTAGCGGTTCATGATTATAACGGAGTTATGGCTAAGAATCCAAACCATCTAACTCTAACTAGCTGGTTCGCGGCTAGATCAAGTTCTTACCGGCTTCAATTAACGCTACTAGACCAATCCCGCAATGCAGCACAAGTTCATTACCAAGTGCATCAATTAGTTGATGAAACAACAATAGTACGTTTGAATGTTCTATTGGGGGCACTGGATACAGCTGTAAAGACCAACCAACCTAACTCTGTAAGGTTGTTTCTAGACGAATTAGTAACGTTCATAAACACTTGGTATAATTACCTTGACAGATTAGCACGACAAAGCTACCTGGAGACAAGACGTCATTATGACATGCACGTTATTCATGATTGGTGGCAAAGTGAAGTAAGACTTATAGATAACATAAACAATCGCGCTATTTATGCAGCCGACTCGCATTGGGCTCAACATGATCATCTTAGTGGGGAAGAAGAAGCATTAAGGCGTCGAGTAGATTTTTTTGTAACCCTTAGTACCCAACTCCATAATCTCTGCCGGAAGTACGATACCACGTCACGAGAAATCCAACGTCTATTTGATCGGTTCGCTCCAACTTACGGCCAACGTCGATTAGCGAATGTTGGCAATGCCGACCGGAATATCTTTGCAAACTTTTTGATGGGCCAGTATGAGCGCTACGCCCGGTACTTCTGGAATTACAGAACCCAACATGGGAATGTACCTGATGCCAGACTAAGGTATCAGGTGGGTCGATTCGGACCGCCTGTGGCCAGCAGGAATAATAATTTCTGGGATTGGAATCGTTACGATTATTGCGTGCAAATTATCGTCAATAATAATTTAATAGCAACCCTAAGTGTTGGCGATTACCCAGATGTGACCCTGCTTCATCCCAACCTAAGTAATGGGATACCCTCAACAGCAAGAATAAAAATTACAGGAAGAGGACTGGTTGCAGCTTTCTACCAGAATAAAACTTTTTCAGGAACTAGAAATGTAGTGCCCTCCTCCTTAACTACTAATTTTCAGAACAATACACGCTTTGACATAAATAACCCTAGACCTAATGCCTTGAGTATCAAGGTCAGGATTGATGCAGGGTCGCTTTGGTTTCCAGGCAAGGGAAATTCAGCACTTGGCAGGTTAAGAACCGACAGACGTTGGGAAACCGAACTGATTCCGCCTCCCATAGTTAATCTGGAGTCCTAGAGCGGTGATTCCTCGCCACCCCACCTTTTTTAGGGGTGGTCGATAACCCCGAGAGTACGCGGCTGATTTCGCGGTTACCGTAATTAATTCAAGGAAAAGGGATTGAGGCTCCCTCACGAGACGTGAGGGATTTTCATAAGGAGAGCGATTTTTTTCGGGGGAGCTGGGCAATGTGCTCCCGTGACAACTTAAGATTTAACTTGATTTTAAAGATTAACCATCCCACAGTCCTTGAAACCGTCCAGATGCGAGTTCCGTGTAACGCACTGTGTGTTGGATATTGTTGTGTCCCAGGTAACTCTGAATTGTCCGGGTATCAATACCTCGGTTTGCAAGATAGTAACCTGTTCCATGTCGCAGCATATGTGCGTGAACTGGGAAAGGTAGCTCCGCTAAGGAGCCAGCTCGCTCAACAATTCCCCTAATCGTATTCCGTGCTAGCGGTCCTAGTCGAGAAGACTGAAAAATTTAATTGGTTTGGACTTAAATATATCCAACGTTGCCTTTGTTGGAGATAATAAAGCGGGATTATTGCCATTTGCTGAAAAAGTCCCCACCTACGAAAAAGAGATTGCTGCACTTCAAAGAAAGATGCAGCGTTCCCAACGGGTAAATAATCCTGAGAATTATGAACCCGATTTTCAAGTGAAAAAAGGTCATCGTACTATTACCAAAAAAGGTAAGGTAGTCAAGGGTAAGCGTCAATGGAAGAAGTCTAATAATTATAAGAAATTTGCCCAAAAGAAACGAGAATTGCAACGGAAAAAGGCAGCATATGCCAAAAGCCAAAATCGCAAAACAGTTAATGAAATCTTGCGGCATGGTAATGTAATCAAAACTGAAAAAGTATCTGTAAAGGGTTGGCAGAAGCGCTATGGTAAAGCTATATCTGCCAAGTCTCCCAGTTTCGTTCAATCTGAATTGCAACGCAAAGTTGAAAAAACTGGCGGTCAATTCATCACTTTTTCTACTCAAAAAACAGCACTTTCTCAAACTCACTTAGATGGGAGTCGTACCAAGAAATCGCTATCCCAACGAGTCCATCATGATGTAACTGGTATGAAAATGCATCGCGATTTGTTTAGTGCGTACTTGAGTAGATATGTCAATCAAGACGAGAAACTGTCATTGCAAGATGCCCGTGATGGGTATTGTGGGGCGGAGCCGCTCAAGAGTGGAGGCGTGGCAGGAGTCTTTAAACCGCAAACAAGTAGGCTCGTCTGAAAGTGGGTTGATTGCCCCAGAGTGGTTCTCCAATAAGCTAGGAAAGATTAACCAGATAGCTGTCTCCACGGAGTCCGGGCGAAAAGTTAATCCAAATTCCTAGCCAGAATCCCCTAGCTAGAAGCTAGGGGTGTGGCTCAAATTGTGTGACTCTCGCTTGGATTTCTTGCTATCTACTATATGCAAAGTCAATCCATTCCAAAGTGAGAGCCGCTCAAAAAGGGCTTTTTTTGCAGCACTTACAGCTTGTTCCCACTTCTGGTCGTCATCGGCGCACAGATGCTTAAGCAGTTGCTCACCCATTGGTCCATGAATGTCCTCGTCAAGGTGAGTATGGCGTTCCAGGTAGAGAGAGAGTTGTTTACACTCAAGGCTGGACTGGTCTAAGGTTTGAAGGATTCGTCGAAACATAGACGGAATAACATCTTCTCTGCCTAACAGGAATGTGGCTGCCACTTCATGTGTTGACTTGAAAGTTGCTTCCATTGTGCTGAGGACAAATGCCTTAGTTGTTGTTGGAATTGCGATATTATCCAGGGCTATTGGTACAGGTATTGCCTGCTGTAGCTTTTGAATAAAGCTTTGAATGGGAGTAGTGTTGGCACCAATCTCCTTCATTCCAGCAAGATAAAGGTCGAAGTGGCTGATAAAACGACCAGGGGAAACTTCGTCCGTTTCTTCAGCTAAAACAATGTCGTTGATCACTCGAGCAGAGAAAATGTCTTTTGGCGGTAGCCAAGGTACGGTGACACACGTAAGTTGTGCTTGCAGTGTTTTCAACAGGCTCATAAAATCCCATACAGCAAAGCTATGAGATTCCATGAAAATTCGCAGAGATTGCAGATCGCGCAGTTCGGTATAAACCGGATGAGCAACTAGAGTATTGCGAATGGGAGAAATCTGCTCCATCAGGAGTGTATAGCGGTCTATCATTCCGTCTCCTTATGAGGTTTGAAAATTTGTTAAATGGACAATATAAATTCAGTGGTATTGCTTTTTACAAGTCATGGGTGCAAGTAGCAGACAAACGTACGACCCAATGTCGCATTTTCGTCTGCTACTGAGATCCCGCGAACTACATTTACTAGACCATCGATTCAGTAATCAAAAACCTAACCCCCCAGCCCCCTTCCCTATAAGGGAAGGGGGAGCATTACTCCCTCTGCCCCTAATCCCCAACGCCAGTCGCGCCCGAGAGCGGGAAACCCTCCTGGAGCTTACGCTCCTCCATGGGGACCGGTGAGTTCCCCAAGGTAGGGGAGGGGTAGGGGAGCCAGCACCGTGCTCTGGTTCCCAGAGTTGAGGCGACTGGCGTGGAGAGGTTTAATTGAGGATTACTGAATTGGTGTTCTAGTAGTCAAGTAATGTTCTGCTTACTTCTCTGTTTCAAGCTCACAGTTTTACGCCAAAACCACTATTTATTTACAAAAATTCATCAATAGACCTCTTGCAAAAGTCAATTGGATGAAAATGAAACCACAGATGTAGGCGTAAGCCGTGCCGTAGGCTACACAGATGCACACAGATAATTAACTAGTGTTAATCTGTGTGCATCTGTGGTTCTAAATATTTATTAATCATACTTTTGCAAGAAATCTAACTTTTGCAAGAAATCTAATGTATTGAGGTGTAAATGCAAAATTGAGCACTGATGCTCACGCCGCTGCAATCCACGAAATTTAACCGGAGGATATGATATTACAACCAATTCCCAAGCAGAACGTAGGGTGCCCAATACCTGGGACGTCTGTACCTGGGATTCTGCAAAAGAGCTAGCTGGGCGCGACGGAGTGCTTCGGCTTTAGTGAGCTTCTTGTTAGCTAACTCTTGGTAAAATTGACTCATCAACACAGCGGTAGATTCATCATCCAAGTTCCACAGAGAAGCGATGGTACTGCGTGCTCCCGCCTGAAAAGCGACACCAGCAATTCCCAGTCCAGCCCGTTCATCGCCAGCAGCTGTTTGACAAGCACTCAGGATAAGCAATTCAATCGCTTCCGGTCTGTTTTGCTCTATAGTTCGCACTAACTTATTGAACTCCTTGACATAAATGCGGTTATCCCAAGCAACAATAAATGTTTCCTCAGCCTTGGAGCTAAACTGACCATGAGTTGCAAGATGAACGACTGGGAAAGGTTGAGAATTAATTCGGTTTTGCAAAGCCGAACTGGTAAATTCTTGATTGAGAAGTATGCTGCTAGGTACTTGAGAGCGGATTTCCTCTAATTCACGCTTGACGTTGGGTAGTGCAGAAAATCCAGAACGTGGTTCACTCAATCCTGCGGCTATTGTCTTTAATCCTTTCTGCAATGGTTTGGGTTCAATCAGTTGCAGACCGGGGGTGAGTGCAATGCTATACTTCTCTATCAAATACTGTTTGCCGTCGTAAAGAGCGGCCATCGGGATATTCCGCAAGGAACCATCCAGCACAAACACCAAAGTCGGGATCTTACTGTCAGCCAAGTCAGCTTCAGCAGGTTTAATCAACCAGTTGTAGACCTTTTGGGACAAAGACTGAACCTGTCGCAGTGTGTGGGGCTTTGTTAAATTTTCCTGTAGTTGTTTTAAAGTACTTTGCACTTCCTCTTTACCTACAGCGGTAGCGTAGTGCCGTACAGGCTTTTGCGGTAACTGGAGGATGACCTCTAGTCGGTCTGGCAAAATAAAAGGATAGATGACTGCTGCCCCTGTTTGGTCTTGTTTTTTACCTTGAATCCGAGCATTCAAACAGGTGTTGCGAAAAAAGTTGTCAAGTTCTGCGACTTGCAGCAATTCTATTGTTTCGCTTGCTTTTTCGATATTTTTTAAACTAGGTTGGGAATTTGCCCCAGGTTGCAAAAGCAACTCTACTAACTCCCGGTAGACAGGTTCAACTTCATCCCGAAAGGAAAATTTCACCTCTGGATTAACAGCAACTAAATCGTAGCGCAGAGACTGGAGGGTATTGACTGCTTCATTGTAAGATGCGATCGCCCCTTTCATATCTCCCTTCGCTTTCAACAAACGTCCCAGTTGCCATTGCCATCGATAAGCAATGTCCTTAGCATCAATATTTTCAGCCATCACTAAGGCTTGCTGGGTAAGGTTTTGTGCATCAGATTTCTGCTGGGTTTGTTCATACAGTCCACCCAAAACACCAAGAGCATAGGATTCTGTGCGTTTATCTTGCAGGCTTCTGGCTTGCTCAATAGCAGTTGACAGTAGTTGGGCAATATCCAACCATTCGGAAGTATCTGCGGTGGTATTTTTTCTGAATTGTGTTAGACTTTGGGCAAAGTTGATGCGCGCAGAGATTGCCGTGCGACTAACGGGTAAGTCGGCAAGCTGAGTTTGGATTTGGGACGATAACGCTTGGAAAGCTGGTAATTTCTCGGTTTCCAGCAGTAGTCTTAGTTGATTGACTTGAGCTTGAATGCGGGTGGTCGGTGAGGTGGTAGCGTTGGCAGCTTGTTGGTAGAATTCTATAGCTGCTGGGACATCTTGTTGGGCGCGGGCTGTGTTGCCTAAACTGAGTAAAATATCACCTATTGCTTGCTTATCTGGCAATGATGAAGCGACTTTTAAACTTTGCTGCAATATCTGCCGAGATGTTTCTAAATCGCCCGTGACTTGCACGACGTTGCCGAGACTACGCAGTCCTGCGACTTTAAGAGGTGAGTTGGGTTGGCTTTGCAGAACTTGGTTACTTTCCCTTAACGTTTTCTCAGCTTGACGATAAAATCCCAACGCTTGCAAAGCTTGAGCTTGGTTTATGCGGTTACGAATTGCTGCATTCTTATCTCCTATTTTTTCGTAAATGTCAAGTGACAGTCGCCAAGTATTTAAGGCATCTTCAGCTTTGCTTTGAGCCAACTGTAGGCGACCTTTGATATCTAAGGCTTGAGCGAGGATTTGTGAGCGGTCTTTAGTATCTATATTTTGTGCGGTTTGTAATATGTTGAGGCTTTGGGCGATCGCTTTTTCAGCCTCAGTCCACTGTCCTAGTTGCTGATAAGCTAATGATAGATTGCCCAGTGTCATCGCTTGTCTGAGTACATCCCCATTAGCTTTGAATGCAGAGATAGCCTGTTGCCAAGAAGCAACTGCCTCAGCAAACCGTTCGGCTTCATAAAGTTTTCTGCCCTGTTCCACTAAGTTTTGGGCATCGGGCAAGCTTTGAACAATGGAGTTTTCCCCAGTCATATAGGCGAAAGTGGGTGGCAATAACCCTGCGCCCAAGAACATAGCCAAAAGCAGCAGTACGCTTAAGAGGCGTTTGATTCTACGGAATCTAAATTTTTTTCTTGCCATGTTTTTGCCCTCACTCGTGCTGCGTCTTTCCTTTCAAATGAACAGTGCAGTTTGCGCTCATCAACCTCCTGGCAGCTGATTGAACGCACGGCAATCAGCTGTCCTCTGCCAGGAACTATGGGGTGTGACAGTGGGTGCATTTGCTGTAAGTACCACGTTGCCATCGGCATCAATCACCCAACCAGTAGCTTCTACTATACGAGCTGGAGTAGGGGTAGTAGGATTATTGGAAACTGCGGTCGTAGAACTTTGAATCACTTCTGGGTTAAGTGTCACCAAATCTACCTGTACTACATCAGTGTTGAGGGCTTCGCCTGGATTAGGGGGCAAGCCACCGCGTCCGGTGATAATAAATTCGCTTTGCGCTTGAGAGCCATCCGCAGTACAGCCCTGTGCCACTTGGGTATCAACTGGTACTGCTGGCAGATTGACTAATCCGCGACTAGGATCAACATCAGGTGTGTTGATAATTACTTGACCACTTAATGAGGGGTTGATGCGCGAAATTGCGGTGATATCGCTACTCGGTAGCCGTGCAGGATTTAATTGGTTGGGGTCTTGAGTTCCCAATAAAGTCTCGAGTTCTTCTCGAGTGCGTGGCGTCAATCCAAAAATACCTTGTGCAGTGATTTCCACTTTACCACCAGAGCCAGTGAAAGCATTTGCAGCAATGTCGCTATTTTCATTTGGGACGGCAACAATAAATCCATTAGGAGCATTAATTGTGATGTTACCGCCATTTCCACTACCTTGGGTAATGCCTGCGGTAGCTGATATTTGGCTATTGCGACGTAACAGTAATAAATCCTGCAGTTGTAAGGTTATATTTCCACCATCAGCTGACTTTGCTCTAGCATTGAGAGTTGCTTCGTTTTCTAGTTGGATAGAACGAGCCTTTATGTGAAGGTTGCCTGCCTGTGCAGATCCTCGAAGACTGTTAACACTGACTTCAGCTCCATCCCGGACAATTAACTTTCCAGTACTAATCCTCAAGTTACCAGTAGACAAGTCATTCTCAGTCCGATTTGTCAAACGGCTGCGAACTGGCTCACCTGGTATATTGGCCGCTGTTCCAATCACCTGTACTGAGTCCGCAGCGTTTATGGTTAAATTTCCTCCATTTCCTTTACTTGTAGGCAAAGTACCAGCAGATACCTGTCCTCCATCCCAGATAACTAACTTGTTGGTGTTAATTACCATGTCTCCGGCAGTGCCATCACCCCGAGTCCGAGTCGTTATCCGGCTGAACGTTGGCTCACTATTAGCATCTGGTATAAATATAAATCCGCTCACCTCTACCGAGTCTTTTGCGTTTATAGTCAAACTACCCCCAGCACCTGTACTGCCACCTACAGTGCCAGTGGATACTTGTCCTCCATTACGGACAAGCAACTTGCCAGTGGTAATTGTCATGTTTCCAGCAGTTCCATCACCCTCAGTTCGAGTCGTCAAGCGGCTAAACACTGGCTCACTATCAGCATCTGGTATAAATATAAATCCGCTCACCTCTACCGAGTCTTTTGCGTTTACAGTCAAACTACCCCCAGCACCTGTACTGCCGTCTAAAGCGCCAGTAGATACTTGTCCTCCATTGCGGATAAGTAACTTGCCACTAGTAATGATCATGTTTCCAGCAGTTCCACCACTCTCAGTACGAGTTGTCAAGCGGCTGAGAATCTCACCATTCGCTGATGCGCCACTTATCTGTACCTCCTCAGAGGCGTTTACAGTCAGAGTTCCTCCAGACCCTGAACCTTGAGTGCCTGCGGACACCTGTGCCCCACCCTGAATAAAGAACTTCCCTGTAGTAATTGTCAAGTTTCCACCAGATCCAGATGCTTCAGTTCTAGTTGTCAAACGGCTGACATTCTTATCTTGAGGTTTTACTGATTCTCCACTCACTATCACTTCCTCAGAAGCGTTGATGACAAGATTGCCTCCCAATCCCGATCCTAGAGTCTTAGCTGCTATTTGGGAACCATCGGTAACCCTGACAAGTTTGCCTTGCACGTGAATATCACCACCGCTTTTGCCACTAGCATCTACAAGAGCATACTGAGACAGGTCGATGTTCTGGAAGTTCTGTATGCCCTCATATCCTAAAGTCCAACCTTTGTTTGTTGGGTTCAGCGTCACCAAACCACTGCCAGCTACACTCCCCAGTTCAATCCGTCCCCCTGGTGTTGTGAGTGTGCCTCCCTCCAGCGCGACTTCACCCCCTACAAGTGCTAAGCTTTTACCGGACTTGACTTGTAAACCAACACGTTCACCATTGCGATCGCTAATCTGAGATTGATTGCGGATGCTCCCGGCATTTTCCCCAAATTGCAAACCTATGGGTACGCTAATAGTCAGTAGAGGTGTTGTTTGGGGTGCAGTAGCACTAAACTGAGTACCATCAGGAAATTTCAAGCTATTAGCCGTAGTTGCAAGAAAAGACCCACCGATATTTAGTGACGCATTGGGACCAAAAATAATCCCGGTGGGATTAATTAGAAATAGGTTTGCTGTGCCGTTAGCACGAATTAAACCATCAATGTTAGAGATTGATGAACCCGTTACTCTGCTAATAATGTTCTGAATATCAAGAGTATTATTAAAGTAAGCTTCGCTACCTGTAGGTACAGAAAACTGTTGGAAGCTGTGGAACAAGTTGCCACCAGCTTGGGTTCCTCCTTCAATAATTCTAATGTTGTCCTGTGTTGTGACACGAGAATTATTGGGTAATGTGCTATCGGGAGTAATTTGAGCAAGAGCGCAATTTGCAGAGGCGATCGCTCCTCCAACGATTACGCAACTCGCCAGCGCCAATTGACTGCCCCAATTCTTCCAGCTAGTAATCATCTGGTAAACTTGCCTCGATAAAGGAACAGTTGTTAAACGGACTACAGTTTACTCTGGATACAAAATAGATGGGCAGAAAACCGTAGGATTGCCAGAGATAGTTACAAATGGTTACAATACAGCTTGTTCGGCTCACCTCAAGGCCGCTCTTTTCCAAAGGTTTCCAAAAAATAAACCCAAGATTTCTCTTGGGTTGAAATATGAATAGTTATTAATTTTTCAAATACTCAAGCAGTTTTCACAACCCCACCAAGTCTGTTTTAACGCTAACCACTGCTTGCAATCTGACTTTTCACGGTAAGTCCTTAACCAAGGAAATTACGTTACTTTTTCCACAGGCTTATTATCAATAAGTTTAAGCTATTGATAATAGGCAACGAAAAAACAAGGGCTGGAGAAAACGTCAAAATGACCTTTTCCACATAACGTGAAAAGTCAGGCTTGCGATTGCTTCAACGTAAAGACAGTCGCGCTGCACGGTTTCGGTTCTCTACGAGATTACCGAAAAGACGGCGAGAAAGCCCGCCCCACGCGCGGGGTGGGATGATTTCTCGTTCCCCGTCTTGGTCCTTAGTCATTGGTCATCAGTCCGACGTATAATTAATGACGAAAAATTGTGAAAAACGTACTAATGACTAAGGACTAATGACTAATGACTTCGATTTCCCCCCGGCTTCTCATGAAACTAAACGCAGTGAAATGTTCTTGCCCGGGGGATGAGTTAAGCTATACGCTGAACCGATGAGATCGAATCGTTAGGTAAGCCTACGTCAAAGTAAAGATTCGGATAATTTCCTACTCCTACCCGCCTAGACGTACCCGTGAAATTCTGACCTGTCCATAATCGCCATGTACCACGCTTAACTTTAGCTGAGGTAGTTAGGTCATTTGCGGTATCACCTACATTCCGGATACTAGTGTTTGTAGCCACTAACAGCCCCCTAAAATTGTCGCCATTGTAAAGTTCTAAGTCCGCACCGCCTCTAATAGCACTAGCCTCGTCAGGGGATAAATCTTCAAAATATACACTAGAGTCATTAATGTTCATACCGACTCCTTCATTAATATGCAAGTTGGTTTTTCAAGTAGTGTTATTGATTTGTGGGTAATGACGCTGACCTTCGATTAAATTAGGAAATTGTAAATGTAGACCATATTATTTTTTCCTCGTTTACTAAATTAGTAGTTTTCAAGAAAAAATCCTAAAAATGCAATTAACTGTAAATTGTCTAATTCCACTTCAATAATAGAAATGTTATGAAATTAACTTTAGTATTTCAAGGTTTAAAAACAAATGTAAAATGCATAACTATATGACTTATGTTTTGACGAGCCAAACCTTAAACATTCGAGAAAAAAGAGGTTTTATCTTACAACTTAAAGTACTGTAGTGTCTCTCGATAGTCCAAATGATGTAATTTGAAACTGAAGCTATGTTTGTTGGTTGTATATAGAGAATGGTGCCTTATCACAGCACAACCACTTGAAAAAGGCGCATTTATAACTGTTTGCTAGATTAATGCTAAGTTTTGTAAAAGTTGTAAAATTCCAGGACTTTTGATACAGGAAAGTAAGCAGTACCCCACCTAGCACCCCTACGAGAATAGCTTAAAGACGGGGATATTTCAGATTTCCTCAAGGCGAATATAACCAGAAGATTTATTAATAATCATAATCGATGAGAAGGGGGAGAGGAAGCCGTCGGCTTCCTCTCCCCCTTCTCTCCTTTTTTTGATTATCATTCCAATAAAAAATTCTTTCTACATTTAGATGTATTGACAAAATTAATACCGATTCAAAAAATGTTTGCGACAGATACCCCACCCGCGCTAACGCGCACCCTCTCCTTGCTAAGGGGAGGGTTAGGGAGGGGTATCTTACTATGTGTTGCATTCTTTTTTCAAATTGGTATAACTTGTTTTTAATTTGTTACCAATGGGTCTCGACTAATGATTTCAACGCCTGGATGTTCTCTCAACCAATTTGCAAAGGTTGACGACTCTCGGTCCGGTAATAAATCTACTGGTCGGTGTCGTTCAAGGTCTACTAACAGCGTTCCATATCGATGTCCCTTTTGGAATGCCCAATCATCTTGTGACACGAGAATTATTGGGTAAAGTACCATCGGGAGTGATTTGGGCAACAAAGAGCGCAATTTGCAGAGGCGATCGCACTACCAATCGCTAACCAACTCGCTAGCACCAATTTCCAATCCCAACGCTGCCAGCATACAGTCATTCCAGACATAGCACCACCATTAGAAGCAGTAATTTACTTCTCAACCAGCGATCGCATTGACCCTACCAAACATTACAACTAATTGCTGCACTTTCCAAGGGTATTCTTTCCAAGAATATTATTAATCAATGACTGACTTTACAAGTCAGCGATTAGCCTTGCTTTCCTCAAAAAGAATTGCAGTACAGTTTCTTCTTTGGAAATAATATCGGCTGTGCCCTCCATCCCCAATTGGACAGAACACTGTTTTTCGCCTTGATGTAAAGATAGGCTTTCTGGCTCAATTGTCACCTCATAGAAAGCACCGACACCAACTGCCTTTTGACTTGTACCTGTTGTCGGGGCAGCTGCAGTCGCACCATTGGCTTGAGGGACGAAAGCATCTGGGGAAATGGTTTTGACCTGACCTTTAAGAGTGCCGTAATCTGGATAAGGACAGGCAGAAACCCGCAGAAGTACTTTTTGACCTTCTTTCAACTTGCTTTTTTCCTCAGATGCCACCGCTGCCTTGACTACCAAGGGAGCATCACTAGGGACAATTTGGGCTATTTCCTCTCCTGGGCGCACAGTTTGACCAGAATTTCGCAGGTTCAGCTTAGATATTATACCATCAGCTGTGGCAGTAATGACGGTTTGGCTAAGGTCAATTTTCACTTGTTGGAGTTCACGGATGTCGCGCTCAATTGTTTGCTGAATTTCAATCTGTTGCTGAATGAGAGCCTTGCGTTGTTTGTCTAAAGAAGCTTCGTTGGCTTTAAGGCTGGCTTTTTCTTGGGCAATGCGCGAGGAGGCGATCGCCACTTCTGCGTTACTAGGATTAAGGGCAGAAGAAGCGCGTTGCCTTCTAGCAACAGCTGCCGAGACAGCTTGTTGTAGCCGCGAAATTGTTTGTTTTTGCGCCTCAATTGCTGCTTTTTGCCCTTCTACTGCTTGTTCTTGCTGGTCAACAGCCAGTTGTGCTTCCTCGAATTGATCCTGAGAAAGCGCTCCTTGTTTCGCTACTTTTTGATATCGGTTTCGCTTTGACTCGGCGGCTGCTAAGGTGGCAACTGTTGCCCCTAAGTTCGCTTGAGTTGACTTTAACTCTGCAAAGCCTTTTTGCAATTCCTTCTCGGCTATCTTGACGTTCGCCTCGGCTTCTTCGACATCAGCAGTGGTGGTAATTTTTTTATCTTGATATTCGCGACTGCGACCACTCAATTCAGCTTCAGCGGCAGCGACAAGGCGGTTGAAGCGGTCGGTTTCGGCTCTTATTTGGCTATTCGTAGCACTAATTTGGGCGTTGAGTTGAACCAGTTGTAATCGGGACTGCTGGATGTTGCTTTGCAGTTGGCTCTTTTTGGTTTGAAGGCGACTGGCGTCGATAGTGGCAATCACATCTCCTTTTTTGACAACTTGATTCTCTTTCACCGAGACGCGCATCACTGGACCTTCTGTTGCAGCTTGAACAATCCGCAATTCACCAGCAGGACGGATCTTCGCCTGTGCTTTAACAGTGACTTTGTATTTAGTTACAGAAGCAACAGCAAGAGCAACAGCCACAGCACTTAGCATAACCAGTCCACCAAAAGTAGTCCAACGACTAATTGGTGGTAGAAATTCATTTTCTTCAATAATTGGAAGAGAGTCTGGTGAGTTGAAGTGACTAAGCATATTAAAACAGTGAACAGTGAACAGTGACCAGTAAACAGTACCAGCCGCAGTGACCAAAAAACTGATAATTGATAATGCGGGTACATGCTCACTGCAAAAGATAATTTTATTTTCTGATTGCAGGAGATTTGCCGTTGGATTCAGATTTGGGGGAGGATTTCACCACCAAACCATTCGTTGATAAGGCAAAGTCGTCTAAAAAGTCTAAGTGGTCACCAGGAACAAGCCGTAGCTCCTGTGGAGTGCCAGAGATTTTCAAGCGCCCTTCCTCAAGCAGTACAATCCAATCAGCTCGACCGATCACTTTTGGGCGGTGGCTAATCATAATTGTGGTTTTACCCTGTCGATAATACAGCAGTTTATCTAGTACTTGAGCTTCACTCACCGGGTCAAGAGCGCCAGTGGATTCATCTAATATAAGTATCGGCGGCTCAGTCGCTATAGCTCTAGCTATAGCTAATCTCTGCCGTTGTCCACCAGAGAGATTCGCGCCAAATTCTCCTAAGACAGTTTGATACTTGTCCGGCAGTTTACTGATAAACTCGTCTGCACCTGCTATCTGACAAGCCCTGACAATTTGTTCAAAACTGATATGGGGATAGCTGAAGCGGAAGTTGTCAATAATTGAGCGACTCCAGAAGTGGGGTTCTTGAGGCACTAGCACCACCTGCTGCCGCAGGCATTCTAGGGAAAGGTCTTGCTGATTATAGATGCCGTAGCGGATATTGCCAGACTGGGGAGAATATAAACCGGCAATCATTTTGGCGAGGGTACTTTTGCCACAGCCAGATTTCCCAATCAGGGCAATCACTTGACCGCCAGGTATAGTGAGGGAAAAATCTTGTAGTAGGTCAACTCTACCCGCATGGTGGAAGTTGAGGTTGGTGCAGGTAATATCTGCATTACCGGGAATTTCTGCCTCTGGCTTCTTGAAGTCGTTTTCGTCTTCCGGGGTAGCATCGATGACTTCCGTCAAGCGTTGGATAACAATCTGGGCAGTGATAAACTCATCAACTAACCCAATAGCTGAACCCAGGAAGCCAAGAAAGTTGCCACTCATACCGTTAAAAGCTAGCAGCTGACCAATGCTTAAGGTACGATTAATCACTAAATAGCTGCCTAACCACAGCAATGCAATACTAGTCAAACTGGAAAGAATACCAGTGATTGTGCTGCTGTAAAGTCCCAACTTCATCGTAGTCCAGCCCAAGTTAGCAAGACGACCAAAATTGCTCTGATACTCTTGCCAAGCTTGGGGAGTCGCTTGGGTAGTTTTAAGAACTTGGACACCGCGAAAAGTTTCAACGAGAAAGCCTTGGTTTTCTGTGCTTAAGACAATTTGGCTGCGGGTTTTGTGGCGCAACGCCGGGAGAAAAAGCAGGTTGACTCCCGTGACAATAACAAAGGCAGCGAAGGAAGCCAGAGTGAGTCCCCAACTGTAGAAGAGCATAAAGCCCAAGGAAACTACAGCGATAAAAAATTGGCTGGGTAAACCGAGGACAATTTGAGAAACTAGGGCATTGATGGCATTAACATCAGCAATGCGGCTGACAACTTCGCCACTGCGCCGTCCTTCAAAATATGAGAGGGGCAAGTGCAGGAGTTTTCGACCGTATTCCAAGATTAGCCCTAATTGCAGCCGCTGACCAAAGTGACCAATCAGGTGAGATTGTACTAAACCGATCGCACTACTAAATAGATTCATGGCAATGACCCCAATTGCCACTGTGGTAAGCAGTTGGGTATCTCCCCGCACCAGCACGTCATCGGTGAGGAGTTGCATCATCAACGGGGAGGCGAGAGAGAGAAGACCGATCGCAATATTGATGCCAATTGCTTGGGCGAGAATGAAGCGATAGGGCCAAACCCGCACCAGATAACGCCCAAAGCCGCCAACTTTATCTGAGGGTTGTTGATAAAAGCGACTGTCGTCTGGCTCTAACAACAGCATCACGCCATTGCCCCAACCTGCCATTAACTCAGAGCGGGTGAGATAGCGAATACCCACGCCTGGGTCAGCAAGTGCATATTTTTTCCCTTTTTGCCCGTATAAAACGACCCAGTGGTAGCCTTTCCAGTGTATGATGGCTGGCAGAGAAACTTTATGCAAAGAGTCGAGCAGTTGCGGGGTAGCTTTGACTTGGCGGGCGTTGAATCCTAAAACTTCTGCTCCCCGTCTCAACCCTAGCAGGCTAGTTCCCCGCGACCCGGTGCCAACTGCTTCCCGCACGCGACTGATGGCAAAGGTGCGTCCGTAATGTTTGGCAACAGTGGCAAGGCAAGCAGCACCACAGTCTTCTTCACTGTGTTGTAAAACAATCTGGTATTTCATTTCTGTGCTGAAATCTTTTTTGCTTTCGCTTAATTTGATTTACCGAAAAGGGCGATGCTCCACAGGAGCCACCCCAAGGGGCGATCGCGCTTCGGGAGTAGTTTATTTATTAACAAGGTTTATAGCAGTGGTGTTTGGTTCAGTCTAGTCGTTGAATTATTAAACTAGCGGATAAACTTTATAGCCGATCGTGTAAGCGATCGGTAAAAGTCAACGCCGGATATTCAACTGCTTCAGAGCAGATGCTCTGAAGCAGCTTTACTGTCTAGGCACAAATCTCTAAAACAGTTGCAGGAAGACTAGACGTTTGTCCGAAAAATACCAGTCAGTGAGTTGTCTGGAAGACCAAATGCTCGGGCATTAGGATAAACCCCGTCCCTGTTTGGTCCACCGTTGGGCGTTAGAGTCACCCCAGATCGACCACCTCTGTTAGTGTGTTCGTATATTACCCAGTTACCTCTTATTACTTGAATGGACGAAGTCTTGTTATTCCAGCCACTTTGTCCGGGCCACGGGTTGTTGTCGAGGTTGGCATCACCCTCATACGCTCCTGCATTGATTTGCAGTGCATCTCCTAGACCACGATTAGGGGAGTCATATAAAATTATATCTGGGTTACCCGAGGCAAATCTGACGACTCCTCCTGTTAGAGAAGCAGAATTGTCATCTGAAATTTCTTCAAAGACAGGGTCTAATTCTGTAAACAGTTGTTCGTGCTGATTGTCTTTCATCTTTTCTCTCGTAATTAAGTGTGAATTGTTCTGTGTTGTTCCTTGAGGAACTACAGTTTTTGTTTGCAAGCACAAAACTTGTTGTTTTGAGTTGCTACCTATTTCTCGGTGAGTTACGTCTGTGTTTTATGCAAGCCATTAGTTCTTGTAATATTTCTTCACAAAACGAATGGCAAAGATGCGTCCTGAGTGTTTGACAACAGTGGCAAGGGAGGCAGCACCACAGTCTTCTTCACTATGTTGCAGGACACTTTGATATTTCATCGTCAACACTCAAACCATCTAGCTTTGTTGGTTCTAGCTCTGTTGTTGATTTTTGGAATGGTACGCTTGTTGCATCTTTCAGAACAATCAACAACAAATGTGTTACATCTCCCTTTGTTGGAGAGAAGGCGATCAAGGGGAAAGCCTTGATCGCCGTAAATGTTCTACTGATCTAATCAGTTTGTTCGATCAGAGTGTAGAACAATTTGGATTTCATAATTGGGACTTACGCAGGGCAGAAAGTGCGGTTGGGGCTTTTGCCATACTGTCCTAAGACATCTAAAAGTTGCTTAGCCTGTCTCTTAGCTTTACTTTAGACAGTGGTACGGTAGTATATGTCGTAGATAGACCCACTTCCACCCACTCGTGCTCGCGATAGCTGACCGTTGGTGTTAACTGCGGTAAATCCTCCCAATGAGTCATCACGATTTGGCCAGGGGTCATCGTCGAAAAGTTCAACCCGTGCGGAAGAACCAGGAACTTTGATACCTCTTCCAGGAGGGCGTATAACTTTTCCATCATCGCAGCTCTCAGGCCCCCAGACCTTTTGTCCATTAACCTCTAAAAGTTGCTTAGTCTGTCTCTTAGCCTGACTTTAGGCAAAACCACGGTAGTATACGTCGTAAATAGACCCACTTCCACTCACTCGTGCTCGCGATAGCTGACCGTTGGTGTTAACTGCGGTAAATCCTCCCAATGAGTCATCACGATTTGGCCAGGGGTCATCGTCGAAAAGTTCAACCCGTGTCGAAGAACCTCGAGTCGTTACGCTTCGGTTAACCAAGCGAGTTTGCCCTGTCGTCATGCTGTAGTCTCCCCATATTTTGCCGCCATTGACTGTGATATAGGTATCGTCAGCGCCGATAACGTCTGCACCAGCCTTGATGGCTTGAATGCGATCTATTCTTACGGTAACTCCACCTTCTACGACAGCCGCTTCTGCGGCAGTTAATTCGGTAAACAGTTGTTCATGCTGATTGTCTTTCATCTTTCCTTTCCTGATAGTTCTTATCGAGTGTCAATGGAATTAGTTGTAGGTTGTCTAATCCCACTTCAATATTCTGAAATTCAACCTATAAATTCAAGAGTTTTAAACTAATTGATCGCGCATAACTAAAGGATTTATGTTTTCATCATCGAAGCTTTTTAAAAACAAAAATGAAAATCAGTTTTATCTTGTAAAATCAAGTCTTTTGGCATAATAAAATATTCCGTTTTACCACCTTAATACTGAAGCTATGCCTTTGATTTCACGCTCGCTTTTTTCTCGCTGCTTCTATGTCACAACACCAACGCCCGAAAAGTCTACCTTCTGACTATTCACCCGATGATTGTAGATTTTTGTAACTAATTGTGGAATTCCTGGACTTTTGATTGTGATAAGTAAGCAGAGGTTCACTGGGAGTACCCAGACATACTTCCAGCCCCGCAAGTTCTACCAGGAAGAATCGCTATGGAAAATCAGAGCCTTTACTTAACACCTTTTCAACACAAGCTTTTACTAAAGAGTCTAAAAGGCGATTTACGCCCAGAATATCGTCGTCGTATTGAAATTATGCTGCTGGCAGATGCTGGTCAATCTCAAGCTCAGATCTGTAAAGCCTTGGGGTGTTCTCAAGAGATGGCACGCCATTGGATTGTTATGGCACAGACAGGTAATGCCCACCATTGGAGCGATCGCCCGATGGGACGCCCCAAGGCTGTTAATGAACAATATCTCGCTCGCTTGAAAGAACTGGTGAGCCATAGTCCGCGTGAGTACGGCTATCCATTTCAACGCTGGACAGCGCAATGGTTAAGCAAGCATCTGGCGAAAGAATTGGGGATTAAAGTTAGCAGTTGCCACATTAACCGCCTGCTCAAGGAGATGGGGCTTTCCACTCGGCAGAAACGCGAAACCATCGAGAAAGGAACTAATCATACCAAGGATTGCAGCATTACTATTCGCGATTTGCAGTCGAACTCCGAACCTAATTTTCTGTGGTCACTCAATCTCATCAAGACTGGTAACTAATTCTGCCATTAAACTTATAGCAAATCATGGTTCACAAATCATCACAATTTTCAACCCAACAACTAGGTGAAAAACTCACCCAAACCTTGGGTCAATCTCTTTTAAAACAAGAACTTTCAAACTGGATTAAACAATTTACCTTGTCCCCTTGTCAACATTTCACAATTCAACTCCGATTAATAAATTACCAAGGAGCTATTCTATGTTAGAAGTGCTAACTGTTTCCAGCGACGAAATTATTTACCAGATCAAACTTGACTGCCAAATTCCCTCTGTGGTTGAAGGTATTCTTACTCGCAAGATTATTGCGCGTGCAGCAGGGAAGGCTGGTATTAAAGTGGAGCCGGAAGAACTTCAGCAAGCAGCAGACGGTTTGCGGTTGATGAACAAGCTGACTAGTGCTGATGCTACTTGGTCATGGCTACAAAAACATAGTCTGTCCTTAGACGAGTTTGAAGAATTGGTTTATGCCAATGTTATTTCCTCAAAATTGGCTCAACATCTGTTTGCCGAGAAAGTTGAACCTTTTTTTGTGGAACACCAGCTCAATTATGCCCAGGTGGTTATGTATGAAGTGGTCTTGGACGACTTTGACTTTGCTATGGAACTTTTCTATGCACTTGCTGAAGGTGAGATGAGTTTTCCTGAGGTCGCCCACCAATACATTCAAGATACTGAAACTCGCCGAGCTGGAGGATATAAAGGAGTGCTGAGTCGCACAGATTTAAAACCAGAAATTTCCGCCGCTGTATTTGCAGCTACCCCGCCCCAGATGATCAAACCTATTGTGACCTCTCAGGGAGCCCATTTGATTTTTGTTGAGGATATTATATTACCACAATTAGATGAAATGCTACGCTCAAAAATTCTCTCAATCTTGTTTTCTGAATGGCTGAAGCAACAAATTGAGCAACAGGAAGTTGAAATTGTTCTTAACTCAAAATAATGAGGCTTTCAAACGGTTCAAAGCAATTTGCCAACAGCATCTTGTCGGCTAAGGAGGCACACGTCACCGTGTCCCCCGCCAAGTAAGAAGATAGAGTTACCGCCATCTCCTTCCCCCACGAACTAACCAAGAAGTAGGGTAAGCAGCCAGCAAGTTGCTAAAAATGGTACTTTAGGCTGAGCGTGATACTGGTGACGTTTATTCAACAAAGCTTATTCAACAAAGCTTGGATAAACACAGTACCCAGCAAAGAAAGCGTTCATCACTCATGGAGTGCCTTCCTTTCTACTGCAGCCAGTAGCTTAGCAGTTCCCAGTGAACTACCCAACACCGACCCTGTCGGGTACGATGTGGGCTTCTGATTTCATTGACCGTTGCCCCTTGCCCTTACGGGTAGGTGGTCTTACACAGCCTCCATCAACAAGAACGGGGTTCCCTCCGCCCATAGATAATATCCGAATTCCTTCATTCCTGATGTTCAATGCTGCATTACCATCACGGTCATGATGAGTGCCACATGATGGACAATTCCATTCACGAATATCGAGCGTTAACTCATCAAGAAGATGGCCGCAGCATGAACACGTTTTGGAACTGGGAAAGAATCTTCCTATTTCTACGAGTTGTCCACATGAGCGTTTCAACTTGTAGTCTAGGAAGTTAACAAACATTCCCCATCCCACGTCGGATATTGCTTTTGATAGCTTGCGATTCCGTACCAGTCCCAAAACACATTGAGATTTTCTACAATGATGACGTGGGCTAAGTCTACCAGCTTCCTGCTCAATTTATGCAAGAAATCTTGGCGGGAATTTGATACTCGTTCATGAACCTTGGCTACTAGTTTCTTGTATTTATTTCTTGAATTACTTCCTTTAATTTTACGGGCAAGTTTTTTCTGCTTGCGTGCTAGATTTTTCTCATGACGCGTCAGATATGCTGGGTTTGAATATTTTTGTACCTCACTCCCATCATGAACAATAGCAAAATCTTTTATTCCCAAGTCAATACCAAGCGTCTTGTTGCTAGATACTTTACTTGCGTCTCCACGGCAGGTGCTACAAGTCGGCGAACCCGCCCAACGCACTGCCTCCTCTTCTTCACATAATATTGAAGCAAAATACTTATCTGTTGGAGTTTTACTGATTGTAACCGTTTTAATTTTTCCTTCAATTAGTCTATGAAAGACTGCTTTAACAACACCAATCTTAGGAATTTCCAAACAATCACCCACAATCTTTACGTTTTGAGGATATTGAATTGATTGTCTATGGTGTTTCGCTTTAAATCTAGGAAGCTTAGCGCGTCCCTCAAAAAAATTAGTGTAAGCCTTGTTCAAGTTGATTGCTACAGACTGTAAGACAGACGAATAACAATCCTCTTTCAACCAAGGATGCTCTACTTTAAGTTGAGGAAGGTAAGCCTTGTATACACTCAGCTTTAATGACTTTCCAGTTTCACGCTCTGTGTTGAATGCAAGCATTAAGTGCATAATTCCAATACCATCTTGCACAACAAAAAGATTTTGCTAAAGCTATTTCTTGTTCAGTTGTTGGGTATAGTCTGACCTTAACTGCTTTCAACACTTTAATTACCTCTCTACTTTATGTATCATAGCATTACGAGGAAGTCATGAGGAAACAAAATGAAAGATAAGTATATTAGAGTTAGAACATCTGAAAGAAGATTAAATAAACTTCGCTTATATGCAGCTTTAACAGAAAAGACAATGACTCAAGTAATTGACGAGATGATTGACTCGTTAAAAATCCCGGAGATTGACAAAAACTCGGGTACCCCACTCCCGCGTTGACCGACGCTCAGCATAGGGAGGCAGCGCGTTGGACGGGTTCCCCGGCGTGTGATTCGCCTGCCGTTCGGAGGTACGCCTCGTTTTTGTCCGGCTATTCATCCCGACACCGACTCTTCGAGTACGGTGTGGGGCGCGTCTTTCCGTCTAAGCTAAAAAAAGCGAGCTTCCCTGAGGAAACTCGCCTTATTTTAAAACCAACAGAGCAACTTAGATATCTTGTTCGCTCAACTCTCTAGTCATATAGTCAAACGGCTCATCTACAAAGCTGGTATTGGCAACACCTGCTGCAGCCACTTGCTCCTTCACAATATCCTTCATAATTTGGATACCGCGAACCGTGGGACCAATGGGTACTCCCAGAGAATTGTAAGTTTCGCGCAGCCCTTGTAACACACGCTCATCCAGCACATCCGTATTACCGGCAACAAGAGCATAGGTAGCATAGCGCAGGTAGTAGTCCATATCCCGTAGACAAGCCGCATAACGACGAGTCGTGTAGGCATTCCCACCAGGACGAATTAACTCCGGCTGTTCTTCAAATAACTTAGAACCAGCCTGCTTAACTAGTGCCGCCGCATTTGAATTGATAGCCGCCGCTGCTTGCACGCGTGCCGTACCGCTTTCAAAGTAAGACTTGAGGCTGTCCAGCGCGTTCCTGTCGAAATACCGACCCGCAACGTCATAATTCTTAATTAAACTTGTGACTGCATCCCGCATTCCTTTTTCTCCTAATCAATCCTTTCTATGGTTTGATATTAATCTGACTGCTTTTAGCAAAGCTGCAATTTAAGAGTGCCTCTTGTCAAAGAAGCTCCAGCACAAAAACAATCTATAGCGCTAATTAAGGATTCTATGCTAAAGTTGACCCCCGCAAGATGAACTGTCTACTTTTGTAAAACTAGTTAAGGAAAGGTTAAACATAATCTTGCAAACTGATATTTTGTTACAACCAATACAAAATACTCCAATTTTAAATCCTTACGATATTCTAGGTGTCTCGTGGATTTGGATTTACAAGCCGGGTCAGCATGCTTTGAACACTCTGGTTTTACTATGAATAAATCGGCAGATAAGGAGTAACCATGACAACCCCACAAGAAGTTCTGAAGCGAATTCAGGACAATAACATTCAGATGATCGATCTGAAATTCATCGATACGCCAGGAACCTGGCAGCACCTCACGGTTTACCATAACCAAATCGATGAAACTTCCTTCACAGACGGCGTACCTTTCGACGGTTCTAGTATCCGGGGTTGGAAAGCCATCAATGAATCAGACATGGCGATGGTACTCGATCCCAACACTGCCTGGATCGATCCTTTCATGAAAGAGCCAACTCTGAGTATCATCTGTAGCATCAAGGAACCACGGACAGGTGAATGGTACAACCGTTGTCCCCGCGTTATTGCCCAAAAAGCAGTAGATTATCTGGTTTCCACAGGCATTGGTGATACAGCTTTCTTTGGTCCTGAAGCCGAGTTTTTCATCTTTGATGATGTCCGCTTTGACCAAACTGCGCACCAAGGCTACTACTACGTAGACTCAGTTGAAGGTCGTTGGAATTCTGGTAGAGAAGAAGGTCCTAACCTGGGTAACAAACCAGCCTACAAACAGGGTTACTTCCCAGTTCCCCCTACTGATACTTTCCAGGATATTCGTACAGAAATGCTGCTGACAATGGCAGAGTGCGGCGTACCCATTGAAAAGCAGCACCACGAAGTAGCCACTGGTGGACAGTGCGAATTGGGCTTCCGTTTTGGTAAGTTGATTGAAGCAGCCGACTGGCTGTTGACTTACAAATATGTCATCAAAAACGTAGCCAAAAAGTACAGCAAAACCGTCACCTTTATGCCCAAGCCCATCTTTGGCGATAACGGTTCCGGGATGCACACTCACCAGTCCATTTGGAAAGATGGTCAACCGCTGTTTGCTGGCGACAAATACGCTGGCTTGAGTGACATGGCGTTGCACTACATTGGCGGTATCCTCAAGCATGCACCAGCACTCTTGGCACTCACCAACCCCACCACCAACTCTTACAAGCGCTTAGTACCTGGTTATGAAGCACCTGTAAACTTGGCTTACTCCCAAGGGAACCGTTCTGCTTCTATCCGTATTCCTTTGTCTGGTACTAACCCCAAAGCCAAGCGGTTGGAGTTCCGGTGTCCTGATGCGACTTCTAACCCCTACCTAGCATTTGCTGCGATGCTGTGCGCTGGTTTAGATGGTATTAAGAACAAAATTGACCCAGGTCAACCTCTGGATAAGAATATCTATGAACTCTCTCCAGAAGAACTGGCGAAAGTTCCTTCAACTCCAGGTTCTCTAGAGTTAGCGTTGGAAGCACTGGAGAATGACCACGCCTTCTTGACAGAACCAGGCGTGTTCACCGAAGACTTCATTCAAACTTGGATTTCCTACAAGCTAGATAACGAAGTCAACCCGATGCGGTTGCGTCCTCATCCCTACGAATTTGCCCTCTATTACGATGCTTAATTAAGAACGCTATTTGAGAGCATTTTGAGACCATAACTAAAGCCACCCGCCCTGGGTGGCTTTTTTTGGTGTAGAGACGCGATATATCGCATCTGTACAAAATTCAACAATCTTGACACCTAGCTCATAGCCGCATTGCTGCGATCGTAAGTCATGCGAGCGGTAGGGTCGATTTTCCCTTGGGTAGGGTTCCAGTAATGAGAGACCTCTCCGGGAAGACCTATTTCCTCACCAGTACGCTCTAGCATCGATTGTTGACGATTTTTGATGATCTGATAATGACGCATCATTAAAGCACGAGCTTTTTCTTGAGTAGACATAGTAAGATCCTCCGTAATTTTTTTTGTAATGTTAAGATTAGCTGACTTAATTGATTCTAATATAGCAGAAATTCTGTATCTAAAGTTACGGAATAGTTTGCTTTAATAAAACTTAACAAAAAGACGTGGGGAGATGAAGAGAAGTCTATAGACGCCGAGCGGTTTGCCTTTAGGGTACGGGCGCTTCCAATACCGTTCGGTTAACGGGGTCGTGACCCTGAAGGGCATTGAGCCGAGATGCCACCAGAAACCGCGTGCGCCTCCGGGCTCAAGCGAAGGTAGCCCGGAGGGGTAAGGGGTCATCGAAGAAGCGGAGGAGAACCGGAGTTGGGGGCACAGGAGAGAACCCCATAAATCCTGCTTTTTTGTTACATCTTTCTCAAGATTGGTTTCGCTTTATTACATAAACCTTTCTTAAGATTCATGATTCTTTAGTTATAATTATTAAATTTGTAGAGAAGAACGTAACAAAAGCTTAAGCGATTCTCATGTCTGACACTTTAACGAAGCTGACTTATCAGACTTTCCAACAGGGCAAAAATTACTTTGGTCTGGCTCACAAAATATTAAGTACGCGGTTGATGAACATCATCTCTCCTAGTCAGCACCAGACCAAACCTATACCAACTGAGATTTTACCCAAACTTCAACAAAGGCTGAATAATCTGCTGGAAGTTGATTGGCAGGACGCTGAGCGGGGTGTGTATCCCACAAGTGTACTGTTTGATAACCCTTGGGAAGAGTTTTTCCGCTACTATCCAGTCGTGTGGCTAGATTTACCGCAAATCTGGGAGCGGGCTAACCAAAAGAAATATCAACAGTTTTCCTCCAATGTGGACATTGAGGGTTATCCCAGCTACTACGTGCAGAACTTCCATCACCAAACAGATGGCTACTTGAGTGAATTATCAGCCAATCTGTATGACTTGCAGGTGGAACTTCTGTTTGGTGGTTCAGCTGATCCAATGCGGCGGCGCATTCTGGCTCCTCTCAAAGAAGGGTTAAAAGTTTTTAGTGATGTGCCACCACGCCAAGTACGTATACTAGATGTCGCTTGTGGAACTGGTCGTACTTTAAAGTTGATTCGAGCAGCTTTACCTCAAGCATCTCTGTTTGGGACAGATTTGTCACCAACTTATTTGCGTAAAGCAAATGAACTCTTATCCCAAATTCCAGGAGAATTACCGCAACTTTTACAAGCAAATGCGGAAGAGTTACCCTACTTGGATAACTATTTCCATGCTGTGACTTCAGTTTTCCTCTTCCATGAGCTACCCGCAGCAGCACGTCAACAAGTCATAGAGCAATGTTACCGGGTGACCAAACCAGGGGGAATGTTTATTATTTGCGACTCTATTCAAATGAGCGATTCACCTGAAATGGAGCCTTTAATGGAAAACTTCCAGGAAACTTTCCATGAACCTTACTACAAACATTACACGACTGATGATTTGGTAGAGCGTTTAGAGAAAGCAGGCTTTGAAAATATTGATATGCAAGTTCACTTTATGAGCAAGTATCTCATTGCTCGAAAGCCTGCTTGATGTAAAGAAACGCTACGGTAGCAACAAAAAAGTCAGCTAATATTAATACTAGTTAACATAACTCTCATAAAAAGTTATGGCTGTTGCCTACCCACGCAAATTTCAGAACGCTATAGGCGCAAGGGACATCTTGAAACAGGTTGTCAGCGATGGTGCAGAGCACCCGCCTTCGGCGATCGCGAACTCCACCTGATCACTCTCAACCGCTACCGCTACGCCGAGCAACGCAGTTGCAAAGACCTCACTGAAATCATTGAAGAACTCGATGGACAGCCACCGGAGCTAGTACGGGATTTGTCTCACCATATTTCAGATGAAGCCCGTCATGCCATGTGGCTGACTGATCTGTTAGTGGAACTGGGAGCGAAAGTGGGAACGCCTCCAGGGTCTTCCTATATTGACGAGTTTGAAAGGCTAATAGACCGCGAACAAAAAGACCCTACCAAAGACCTCGACGATTTTTTAATTTCGTTACTTGCTGGAATTAACGTCACCGAAAAACGGGGCTGTGAGTATTTCTCGGCACATATTTACGCCCTAAAGCAAGCGCCGCAAACCGAAGAAAACATCAAAATCCGCGAAACGATTGAAAAAATCCTGCCTGAGGAAGCAGGACACGTTCGCTGGGGTAATCGTTGGTTGGCGCAGTTAGCAGATAAAAGTCCAGAACATCGGCAAAAGGTTGAGCAAGCAAAGCGGAAATACGCTGCTATTGAACAAGCAGCCTTTGAAGCAGGTATGGATATCACCTTGGGTGCAGAACTGCGTAGAGTTGCCAACCTGCTAGAAGTGGCAAACACGATGCCTGTTTGGGAACGTCCCCAATACCTGATGGAGCGCTTACCGCAAACTCTGCTAGCGCCAGATTTGCAAATGACTCGCATTGATGTCGTTCAGCGAGTTTGGAAGCGAGACCCCCAGGCATTGATGGAAAGGTTTGTGCCAATGTTCCTTAACGGTTTGAAAGGGATGCAAAATAACCGCCAGAAAACGACGGTGTAGAACAGGCAAGACACGTGTTCTATAAATAGGGTGGGCAATGTCCACCCTATTTTTTTAGCAAAATTCAACCAAAAAGCTGTTTCATGCGTTAGCGAAAACAGCTACCCCAAATCTGAGTGGAGTTTCGCTTCTATCAGCCCGTGCGCCTACAACCTTTCCTTTGGACAGGTTGCAGTACGGTCACAAATTTCTTGATAGTCATAATACCTGAACCACATGGGCTATAGCTGCAACAGCCCTAGTAACACCTTTTCACTTTAAGGTTAGAACATGGTGGGCAGCAGGGGGTAGGGGGCAGGGGGCAGGGGGAAAGAATTAGAGACCAATCATTTGTATCAAGCCTGAGCGTGAAATGGTATAACACCTTTTCAAGAGATAACTTGAAGGTTGCAATCTTTGAATTTCCTGCTATTTAAGTAGCTCTTAATGCTTGCAAAACAGGCAACTAACTTGCTTCGCATTCCGATGCAAGGGTTGACAACTGAGTTGGTATACAGAAGCTTACGGATGAAATACCGAGCTATTGCTTAGCTTTGTTGTATTTTTAGTGTTACATCTCTGCTAAGAATGGCGTTGCATGAGTGTTACATATAACACCCTGGGTTATGGGACTTTGATTTCCTTGCTACAAGACGATTGCCACCCCAACAAATAGCTAGAACTTCGAGTTGTTAAACAGCAGGAGGTGTACTCTCGACATATTCCATCAATTTGTCTTTGTCGCGCCCACTACCACGATAGGGGCTGCTAGTAGACTTTTTGGTATTACCTTTTGCCGACATCAACTGTTGTGAGCCTGAGTTGGACAAGTGTATACCAGGTACTTGGCTGTTAGCAGCTAAGGAGCCAAATAACAATCCTGTGATTAAAAATGAAATGGCAGCACGCATAGCAAATGTCTATTTTTGAACTCTCCATTTCACTGATACTGAGTTTCCTTTACTGCATCCGGATAATTTAGCAAATAGTATTTTTTTTTACTGCACAAAATTTGCTCATCTGCTGAGATTTTCAATTATCAAGCAATTGAGAGCGTGATTGATTCGACCGCAAATTGTGAGCAGTTGCTGATCACAAAAAGTTTGCAACTGCTCGTGTATGTGCGATCGCAAAGTCACAATCTGCCAAGTTTGCCCCTTGTATTTACTTGGCGCAGTGATAGTGAATTTGTAATCTTGCTCAGCTTTTTGGTAAAAGATGCCCTGGAAACAAGAAGTCTCCCTTACAGTTAGACTATCGCCACCAATGTAATAATATTGAGGAGGCGATGACAAAGGACAATTGCCATTAACTGGATATGCTTCTGGGTTATCTAAATAATACAATTGCCAGTGGAGCCAATCCGGAGAGTTTGGTAGCATATTCAATAATGGAATAATTCCTGCAGGCGCATATTTATCTTTCAATAAAGCTTCTTGAAGAACTCTCACAGGTAAATTGCGAGGGCTTAAATTCAATTCAATACAGATAGCAGCAGCCATTCCCGCAGCTTGACCGATACCCATGACTACAGGTTGCAATCTAGTTGCTCCATTAGCAATATGGGAGACAGAAATGTTCTTTTCGCACACTAGTAAACCATCTATTTCTGTAGGAATTAAACAACGGTAGGGAATTGTGAAAGGAGTTCCCGTCCTCCGTCCTCCCCAGAGGATAGATTTAGGTGAAACCTGAAACTCGACACCCGGATAATGGTGATCGTTGGGATAGTTACCAATAGCAATTGCATCTTCATTCAAAGATGCAACTATACCTCCAGACATTGGCAAAATATCCTGTTCTCGCACAGTAGTGAGTCCTACCAAGCGGCGGCTTTCCCGGTAGTAGGGATGAAGGGCGAAGGAGGAGTAGGGGGATGAGGGGGATGAGGGTTCGGAGGGTTCGGAGGGGGATGAGGAGCATGAGGCAGATGAGGGAGAGTGGGGGAAGATACCTGGTGCTAAACCGTAGCGACGACCAAGTTGGTTTTGGATAAAACGGGCAAAATTTTGGCTGTGCCACCGGCATTCTTGAAGAAATTCGCGCCGTGTTTCTTCTGTTTCTATCAATCGCCCCAAGTCTTTGCCGTAGTCATTGCCACGAATGGGCCAGTTAATCATAAATAGACCTCCTGGCAAGCGACCGTAATTCAAAAACTGTTCTGCACCGTAGCCATCCCAGGCACCAGCAAACTGTGATGGATCTTCATTTGGTGCGGCGGGAATTTCTGGGGCGATCGCTTCACCAAAATCTTGCATGATCACAACCCAAGTGGGGGCTTGCACTGGATATCTTTGTGTGATATAGTCAAGCTTCGCTGGGGCACTGGGTTCTCTCCACTCAGACTGCAATTCCCAGCTCCAACGTAATGGCACCTGCGCAAAAGCTAGCAAATCTCCCAATTCTGTCGCGTCTAGAGTCACCTTGGCTTTGACTGCAAAATTTGCAAATCGAACGCCAGTTACGCAGTTTCCTTGGCGGAAAACTTCTAACGGCACTTGTCCTGTAATCCAAAGCAGGTTGGGCAATTTCTGCACCCAATCTGCAAAAATCTGTGCCCCAATACGCGGATCATAACTAAAAAAGCTGACCCAACTATTGTCTAATCCTCCCGGCTGTCGGTGCTGCAATTCTCGTAAAAAAGCACCCCATAATCCTGTTTGAAAAGCTTCTAATTCATTGCCATCCGGCGCAGATACTCCGGCTGAGGTTAGCATTCCCCCTAACCAAGGAAATTCACTCACCAGGATAGTTTTTGCCCCTCGTCGCGCCGCTTGAATGGCGGCGGCGGTTCCTCCAGTACCGCCTCCGACGACTAAGATATCGGCTGTGTATGTTTGATTAACCATCGCTTCACCTCTGGTAGATAGCTGATATATTTTCCTCTTCGCACTACATTCTGCCCTGAACTAAAGTTCGGGCTAAAAGCTAAAGTTAGCTAAAGCTAAGTGACGCTCCTACACCAACCCTAACGGGTATGGTGTAGGCTTCTCAGGCATTGC